>JBDQOY010000141.1:0-2621 GCA_040260935.1 Pirellulales bacterium | reverse complement strand
GTATCGACCTCACCGGGGGCGGCTGCTCCCCCTTGCGTGGTCGGGAGGTCATGGAGCAGCATCAGATCGACATCAGACCCCGGCGTCATCTCCCCGCGAGCATAGCCGCCGTGGGCAATCAATGTCACCCGCTGGTCGACCTGCTTTCGGTCAGCTGGGGGCAGGTCCGCACGAATTGCCTGCCAGACCTCATCGATTGCCGCATCGACCGCCTCGGTTCGCAACCGACAGAGGTCCAGGCCGGTCCCGCCGCTGGCATGGCAACTGCGAATCGACTCCGTGGCCGCTCGCAACCGAGCAGCCGCCGCCACCACCGAAGGACGCATCGCAAGGGCGGCGGTCTGGCTCATGAAGGATGCCAGGGGTCGTCGGCAACCCCTGCCTTCTGATTGACGGTGCGGGCCAACACGAAGAGCAGATCGCCGAGTCGATTGAGATACTCAATCGCATTGGCTGGCACGGTCGTTTCCAGCCGCCCCGCCAGCGTCACCACCCGCCGCTCCGCCCGCCGGCAGACGGTTCGGGCTACATGGAGCGACGCCGCCAGCGGGGTGCCGGTTGGAAGGATGAAGTTCGTCAGCGGCTCGAGCAGGGAGTCGTGGTGGTCGATCGAGGCTTCGAGCATTTCGACCTGTCCCAGGCTGATCCGCTCGGCATGATCGCCGGGAGTTGCCAACTGGGCGCCGAGGTCGAACAGGTCGTACTGGATGCTGCGAAGCAGTTCGTCAAAGCCTTCCGCGTCAGGCAGCGTGCGGGCCATTCCCAGATGGCTGTTCAATTCATCGACGGTGCCGAACGCTTCGATACGGGCATGGTCTTTGGTAACTCGGGGTCCACCGAACAGACCAGTCTGCCCGGCGTCACCCGTCTTGGTGTAAATTTTCATAGGTGGATTGGCTGCCTTTGAGAACGGTGTGGTGACGGTACCACCCCATCTATACTGAAGGGACCGGGCAATTCCGACAACCTCGCTCCGGTTCCCGAGCCCCGCAGAGATTCTCTCCATGCCTGCCCGCCGCTTCCGCACCAGCCTCTTCGTCAGCCTCCTGCTGGTGGCCGCCGCCAGCGGCCTCCCGTCGCGGGCCTCGGAGCGGGAGGCTGCCTTTCTCTCCCCGCCCATCCGCCTGACGGACGGACTGACGAAAGCAGGGGAGGGCTATTTCTCTCCCGACATGACCCAGATCTGCTACCAGGGCATCCCGTCGGACTATCCCTTCTACCAGATCTACGTTCAGCCCTTTGATCCGGCCGCTCCGCGAATCACCACCCCGACCCGCATCAGCCCCGGCCGGGGACGGACCACCTGCAGCTGGTTCAGCCCCGACGCACGGCGATTGCTCTTTGCGTCCAGCCACCTCGACCCCGCCCTCGAGCAGACGGAGGCTGCCGCGATCGCACAGGCAGAAGCAGATGCCCGCAGTGGACGCCGACGTCGCTATCAGTGGGATTTCGATCCGCAGATGGATCTGTTCGTCGCCGATCTCGACACCCCCGGTCCGCTCCGGCAACTGACCAACACCCCCGGCTACGACGCCGAGTGCTCCTTCTCGCCAGACGGGGAACGCTTGCTGTTTGTCAGTGACCGAGACGGCGACCCAGACATCTACGTCGCGGCTGCCGACGGAAGCGACGTGCAGCAACTCACCAATCGGCCGGGCTACGATGGTGGCCCCTTTTTTTCCCCGGATGGCGACTGGATCGCCTACCGCACCGACCGACTCGAACCAGACTTGCTCCAGATCCATGTGATGCGGGCAACCGGGGAGGACGACATCGCCATCACCAGGGGCCGCGGCGTCCACTGGGCGCCCTACTGGCATCCGACCAAGCCCTGGCTGATTTGGACCGGCGCCGACCACTCCGATCCCACCCAGCGGCCGAACTATGACCTCTGGCTGGCCCGCTACTCGGTCACCGCCGCAGGCTTCCAGACCGGGGAACCGCTACGGCTCACCGATCACCCCGGGGCCGATGTCCTGCCGGTTTTTTCACCCGACGGCCAGGTGCTGCTCTGGACCGCCAGCCGGGATGCAGCTGCTGGCCGGCGGCCTGCAAGCCAGCTCTACGTCAGCCGCCTCAATCTCGACGCCATCGACGCGGCGGCCCCGCCGGTTAGCTTCCCCTGTTCGCAGCCCCCGGAGACCTCTCCATGACAACGCCAGTTCCCTTTGCCGATTCCATTGTGCTCATCGGCGCGGGGCAGATGGGCCGCGCCCTTGCAGTCGGTTTCTGCCGCGCTGGCGAGGCCCAGCCCGCTGACCTGCTGGTGGTCGACCCCTTTGAGGCCTCCCGCGCCGCACTGGCTGAAACCTTGCCAGGCGTCCGCACCGCCGCAAGCATCGCTGCGGGTGTCGCCGCAGCACGACTGATCATCCTCGCGGTGAAACCACAACAGGCGGCCAAGGTCTGCCGGGAGATCAAGCAGGCGATCACCGATTCCAGCGTGGTGGTGTCGATTGTCGCAGGCCTTCCGTCCGCAGCGATCGCCACGGCCACCGGCACTGAGCGGGTCATCCGCGTCATGCCCAACACGCCCTGCCTGATCGGCAGGGGTGTGTCGGTTCTGGCCAGTTCAGCCACCGTCAACCAGGCCGACCGCGAACGGGTCCTCCGCATGTTCG
>JBDQOY010000140.1:0-4348 GCA_040260935.1 Pirellulales bacterium | reverse complement strand
GACGCGGTCGGTCAGGGCCAGCGGTGGGCTGGTGGCAGCACGTGCAGGCAATGACGGTCCCGGCGAGGCCTGGCTACGAATGCGGCTGATCACCTCGGAGACGAGGCGGGCGACATCCTGCTGGTTGATGGTGGGTGTGGGCATGGTGGGCTGTGAGGGTTAAGGCTGGTCGACCAGAGCCATTGTGCTCCAGCGGGCCGGAGTCTTCCGGTCGCCGAGGACGTCACGGAGGGTGCGGCCGTCGCTCGTGATGATGACCCGGTCACCAATTCCGGCGGCAACGGTATCGATTGCCACTTGGGGGTCGCCGTCACCCCCCTTGCCGTCAGCCAGCAGGGGTTGCACCAAGAGCAGCTTCGCCCCCACGAGAGACTCGTGTTTGACGATGCTGGTGATCGTGCCGATGACGCGGGCAAGTTGCATGGACAGGGGGCTTGTGGGGTTAGCGGATAGCGGTGGGGCTGCCAAGGACACGGAGGTCATCAACCAGCGTGCAGCGGCGCTGACGGGTGAAGGTCAGCGGGGTGGTGACCCCTTCGCCGGTTGGCGTGGCGATCGAGAACGACAGGTAGCCCTCGCCACCGAGGCCGAGGCCGGCGACGGTCGGGCCGTTCTTTACAAACAGAGTCGTGTCGAGCAGCCGGCCCATCCGGGTCATGTTGCGAACATTGTTGGAGTGGATGACCGCCGTGTGCCGGAAACCATGCTCGCTTTCGTAGGCCCGCTGAATTGCCTCGTCGGCGTTCTGGCAGCGAACGAAGGGCAGGAAGGGCATCATCTGTTCGGTCGGGACGAAGGGGTTGTCGAGATCGGTCTCGCCGAAGACCAGTTCCAGGTCATCGCGACCCTGAGCCCCAGCCGCTGCAGCCAGCAGTGAAGCATCTTTACCGAGCAGTTCCTTCGCCGGGGCAGGGTGGCGGTGTTGGCCCTCACCCACCATGACGATGGCTCGCTCAGTCAGGCGATCGACCTGACCGGCGGAAAGCCGCAGGGCTCCGGCTCGCTCCATTGCAGAGAGCATCTGGTCGAAGACGGCGTCGACGACAAAGACCTGTTTCTCGCCAATGCAGAGCAGATTGTTGTCATAGGCAGCACCCGCGATGATCGACCGGGCCGCGTTGTCGAGATCAGCGGTCTCGTCAACCACGACTGGCGGGTTGCCGGGGCCGGCGACAATTGCCCGTTTGCTTGATTGCAGGGCAGCACGAGCGACCGCCGGTCCCCCGGTGACGCAGATCAGTTTGACCCCGCGATGGTTGAACAGAGCACCGGCAGACTCGAGCGTTGGCTCGGCAACGAGGCAGATCAGGTTGTCGATGCCGAGGTCGCGATGGATTGCCTGATTGAATCGGCGAACACCTTCGATGGCAATCAGCCGACCGCTCGGATGCGGGTTGACCACCACCGTGTTGCCTGACGCGATCATGTTGATCGCATTGCAGGCAATGGTCGGCAGCGAGTGGGTGACTGGCGTGATTGCCCCGATGACACCAAAGGGAGCATGCTCAATGACAGCCAGGCCGTGGTCACCGCTGAAGACCTCGCTGGTCATGAACTCGACGCCCGGCACCCGATCTCCCAGCACCTGGAGTTTCTCAATCTTGTGGACGAGGCGGCCGATGCCCGTTTCCTCGTATTCCAGTCGGCCGAGTTCCTCGGCGTCCTCGATGGCGATTCGCCGGATGTGGGCAATGGCTCGCTTGCGGCCTTCCATGCCAACCTGCTCGAGTTGGGCGAAGGCATCCGTGGCGGCGGCAACGGCCTCATCGACCGTGCTGAAAATGCCGTTGTGTCCGGCCCGGCCAGGGCCGGAGACGGGACCGCCGGCGGCACGCAGCTGGGCGATCACCTGGCGAACAATCGAGTTGATGTCGGGATTGGCGGGCTGACTCATGGATAACTCAATGGGGTGAGAGGGAAATGAATGGAATGCGGCCCGGCCGTTCAGCCATCAGCGTCGCGGTTGAAAACTTCTTTGCCCTCGACGCGAACGGCGTCGACGAGGCCGATGATGACCGCGTCAATCGGCAAGGACTTGGTCTCTGGGGTCATGCGGGCGCTTGACCCCTGGGTGATGAGCACAAACTGCCCCTCGCCAGCCCCGAGGGTGTCGACGGCAATAAACGTCCGCCCGGTGGAGACCAGTTTGGTGCGGCTCTTTTCGTCAATCCGGTACGGTTCGACGATCAATAGTTTGTGGCCGGTCATCGTGGCCGCCTTTTGGGTGGCGACGACCGAGCCGGTGACAAGAGCGACGAACATGGGATGGACTGCCTTTGCGGGAAGGGAAACAGGGCCGATCAGCGATCGTTGAGCAGGGTACGGGTCTGACGGGCAACAACGAGTTCTTCATTGGTGGGAATGACCCAGATCGCAACGCGGGAACGGGCCGCCTCAATCCGCCGCTCACCAGCAGCGGCGGCCGTATTGGCAGCAGGATCAATCTCCACGCCGAGGTCCTTCAGGCCAGCGACCACCGCCGCCCGAGTGGCAGGCGAGTTCTCACCAATGCCGCCGGTGAAAGCGATAGCATCGAGGCCTCCAAGTTCGACGAGTCCACCCCCGAGCCAGTGGCGAATGGCGGCGACGTAGACCTCCATGGCAATCCGTGCCGCATCGTTTCCGTTTGCGGCCGCGGCTTCCAGGTCACGCATGTCGCCGGACGTCCCTGACATGCCGGCCAGACCAGCTCGGGTCGACAGTTCTACCAGCAGGTCCTCGAACGACCGGCCAGTCGCCTTGGCGACATGAAGCAGGGCATACGGGTCGAGGTCGCCGGCACGGTTGTTTTGGGGGAGCCCGGACTGCGGGCTCATTCCCATCGACGTGCCAACACTCTCGCCGTTTTTGGTCCAACAGACGCTGCTGGACCCTCCCAGGTGGCACTGCACCACGCGAAGCGGCCGCCGGTCCATCAGGTCCATCAGCCGGGTCGCAATGAACCGGTGGCTGGCACCGTGGAAGCCCCACCGCCTGACGAGATACTTCTCCAGCCACTCGGTCGGCACCGCATAGCGGGCATTCCGATCAGGGATGGTGGCATGGAAGCCGGTTTCGAAGGCGGCGACCAGCGGGACGCTCGGGAACTTTTCAGCCAGTTGCCGCATCGCCTGGACATACGGCGGGTTGTGGGCAGGGGCGACCGCCGCCATCTCTTCCATGGCAGCAAGCACCTCCTCATTCACCCGCACCACGCCACTGACGCGGCCACCATGCACCGCCTTGAACCCGATTGCCGCCACGTCGGCAATCGAATCGAGTGGACCGCCGTCGGCAGTCAACTGTTCGATCGCCGCCTCAAGGGCGACAGCATGGTCCGCAACAGGCTGCACCGTCTCGATCACCGTGGGCTCGGCCGCATCACCACCGACGGTGGCATAGACGCGGCTTTCAGCCGCCCCGATCCGCTCCACACCGCCACGGGCCAGTTCGGTTTCATCCCCCGAACTGTCCGCGGTGGCGGGCAGTTCGAAGAGGCGATACTTGAAACTGGTTGAGCCGAGGTTGGCGATGAGGACTTTCATGGGGTGGTCTCCTGGTACCGACAGTGCATCCGTGCGAGGGTCAAAGGCGAGCGAACGATTCAGCTGAAAAAGGCCGTGACGAGGCTTTCGGCTGGCCGCGGAATGACGTGGCTTCCAACCAGTTCGCCGATCTGCTGGGCAGCAGTGGCACCAGCTTCAACGGCTGCGCGAACGCTACCGACGTCGCCCTGGACAACGGTCGTGACAAAGGCACCACCGATGTCGACCCGCTTGAGGATCTTGACGTTGGCCGCCTTGGCCATGGCGTCGGTCGCTTCGACAAGGCCGACCAGACCTTTGGTTTCAATCAATCCGATTGCCGTATTCATGGAATGTTCCTGAAAGGGGTGTTGTGGAAAGGAATCAATCTCCCACCGGGGCGCCGGAGGGATGCTGCGGATGCAATTAGCCCGAAGCCTTGGCGGCCTTGGTCTTGAGAATGGTGCCGAGGTCTTCGTGGGGGCGGGCAATCACTTGCACGCTGACAACCTCGCCAATGCGACCAGCTGCTGTCGCGCCGGCATCGGTCGCGGCCTTCACCGCGGCGACATCGCCACTGACAAACGCGGTCACCAGGCCGCTGCCAACCTTATCCCAGCCGAGAAAGCCAACATTGGCTGACTTCATCATTGCATCTACGGCCTCGACCAACGTCACGAAACCCTTGGTTTCGATCATGCCGAGGGCTTCGATGTTCTTCGCCATCTTTTGCTCCATGTCATCTTGGAAACACTGGTGCCGGAGGGGTCTCCGGTTCGACCGAGCCGGCACGTGTCGGCAAAACGGTCATTGCTTGTCAACTCATCCGTGAGTGGGTCTGGGTC
>JBDQOY010000139.1:0-3553 GCA_040260935.1 Pirellulales bacterium | reverse complement strand
TGAGGGGCCGGGCGGGGTCGGTCGCCGTTACGGCGATCCAGCTGCCTAGTTTCTGCCCGAGCGTCACTTCATTGGCCGCGACCAGATCGTCGGCACCAACCATCCAGATGATCTTGCGGTCTTGAATACTGCCAACGGCCGTCTCCGGAACCAACATCCGTTCCACTGGCTCACCCAGCGGCAGCCGGACCCGGGCAAACATCCCGGGGCGAAAGAGTGGTGGGCGAGGGGCGGCGGGGTCAGCTGAATAGGGGTTGTCGAGCCGGCCCCGCATCGTGATGGTGGCGGTCTTCGTGTCGATCTGATTGTTGAGGAAATCGATCTGGCTACGGTACGGATACTGACGGTCGACATCATCGACCAGCCCGACATCCGCCACCGTCGCCTGCTGGCCCAGACCCGAGCTCTCGCCTGATTGGCGAGCAGGCCCCATCACCCGGAGAAAGGTCGGTTCGTCGACATTGAAATACACGAAGATTGGGTCGATCGACACGATCGTCGTGAGGGTGGTCGTATCCTCAGAAATCAGGTTGCCGACCTGCAGCTGCGTGCGGCCGATCTGGCCGGTAAGAGGCGCCGCGATTGAGCAGAATTCAACATTCAGCCGAGCAGCCTCATGCTGCGCCCGCGCCGCGATCAGGGCACCGGCATTCTCCGCGGTTTTCGCCTTGTAGCTATCAAAGTCCTGCTGGCTCGCCGCCCCCTTCGCAACTAGTTTTTCAAAGCGATCAACTTGGATCTTCAGAAACCCCTGTTCACCGAGCAGCTGCTCGATCACACCAACCGTTTCGTCGAGCTTCGCCCTGGCAGGGCGGTCGTCGATCTCATAGAGCGGATCCCCCCTGGTTACGAACTGGCCATCCTGAAATGCCACCCTGGTGAGATAGCCCGTGACCCGGCTGCGGATCTCGACAACCCGTTCGGCGTCGATCCGGCCTGTGACTTCCAGATATTCAGGCAGCTTGGCTGGGCGTGGTGTGGTGACCACGACTTCGGGAACCTCCACCGGCTGGGGCTCGACCTTTGGCTGCCGGCAGCCGCCAACAAAGATGGCGACTCCCAGGGCCGGCAGAAGAAAGCAATGCAATAGTCTTTGGCACATTACCAGTTTCTTGTGATCCGCAGGTACCATGACAGAGCATTCCATTCTACGAATAGTGTACCGAACCGCTTCCTTTCCCACCAACGGCGGCAAAGCCTGGCTGGCCCGAATAAGGCAGGCTAGTCACCGCGGTAAGCCCAGCAGAAACCAGACACCAGCCGCCTTTTTCGACTGACAAGTGGCAGCGACCTATCGCACTGTTCGATTCCGGCCAAGTGCAGCTCGCTCCTGCCAGCAGAGGACGAGGACTGTGATCACCGTGGCGGCCACGATCTGGACGACCAATGCCTGGGATCGAGACGTCGGCAAGGGCCGCCGTCGTCGCAGAGGCAGCAGCAGGGTCCGCCGGCTGATCCGTTGCCAGTGTTTCATTCTCGGCTAGCCGCTGTCGCCAGGAGGTTCCCCATGAGCCTGCCGGCTTGTCCTCAATGGCTAGGTAAACGTCGGCGAGTCGGTGTACGTCAAAGTGGCCGAGCGCTTCCACACGCGAGCCGAACCAGACCACCTCCCCGTGGCCGAGGATCAGCAGCTTGTCGGCACGGTCGACGTTGTCGAGGTGATGTGTGACAGCGATTACGGTTGTGCCGGCCCGGGCCTGGGCGGCCAGCAGTCTCATAAACCTAGCTTCGGTCGCTGGGTTGAGGCTGGAAGTCGCCTCATCGACCACCAGCAAGCCGGGCGTCGCAAGCAACTCGGCCGCGAGGCTTGCCCGCTTGGCTTCGCCTCCCGAGAGTTTGCCAATCGTGGCGTTCCGCACGCTCTCCAGGCCCACATCGCCAAGGACCCGGTCGATTGTGGCCCGTCGCTGGGGGGCGACTGTCTCGGCGGGCAGTCTCACTGATGAGGCAAAGTGGAGCGCGCGCTCCACCGGCAGCGAGGCCGGGTTGATATCCCGCTGCGGGACATACCCAATCGCTCCTCGCAGCGTGTCGGCTTTTTCAAGCACGTCGTGGCCACCGAGGAGCAGTTGACTGGCAGTGATCTCACGCTCGCCGAGCATCGTTCGCACGAGCGTGCTTTTGCCGGCCCCGCTGGGGCCGAGCACGCAGATGAACTCCCGGGGATTGATCTGCAGGATCACGTTGTTCAGCAGCGTTTTCTGTCCAACGCCGCCGCCCGACGGCACTGTTACCGTCACCTTCGCAGCAATTCCCGAGAGGCCTGTCGTCTGCTTGTCGGCCATGCCGAAGAATCCTTTCAGTCGTCCTTGAACTCGGGCGAGAGGGGCACGTTGTCCTCGGCATCCGCAACGTACTTGTGGTGATGTTGCACCAGCCGCTTGAGAAAGCTCGACCGCACGGTCTCCGTATAGAGCTTGAAGAAGCTTTTGCCATCGGGGTCGAGCGGAGTCTCGGACGTGAACAGCATCATCGGCAGCACCATCTCGTCGGTGACCTGCTCGTTGTGCCAGACCGGCTGCGGCGGGCTGAACGGCTTTTGTGGGTTCGCCTCCGAGTTGTCGAAGAGGCACTCCACCTCAAGTCGCGTGCCCGCAGGGAAGGGCTGCGGCCGCTCGAAGAAATATGGGGCCAGTGGTAGTCCCACTTGGGCACCCGGATCACCAGCTGCGGCTTCTGCTCATTCGGCAGCCAGGCCCGGACCTCCATCCAGCGAGCCAGCAGGTGGGCGTGGGGTGTGATTTCCGTGAGCTCCGCTGCCCGAGGAAGCGTGTAGGTGCCCGTGCCTCGAAGCTCGGTTACTCTTGGCGGCACCACGCCGAAGCCTCCGGAGAGATAGATGATGTTCATCGTCGTTCGGATCGGAGCCGCGTCGGGCCCCCGATCGGCCAGCGAGATGCCGATGCGGCTGGAATCGGTCTCGGTCTTTCCGGTGCGGACGTAGTGCACCTGGGCCGTCAGGTCGGAGCCGGCCGGAATGAGATACACCGCGTCTGGGGGCGCTAGGCCCGCCCGCACCCCGGGCACATAGCCGCCGATGAAACTGGTTCGCGGAAGGCCGTCGTCTCGGAGGGGTGGCGGCCGGAAGCCCAGGCCATGCGGGTCGAACCAGCCCCCGTCTGATCGTCGGGATGGCTCATGACCGCCCGCCCGCCCCAGTCGGCGACGGCCTCCTGGCCCGACTCCCGCGGAATGTAGCCGGTCAGGGCATGGTGCACGATGCTTCGGTTACCAGGCAGAAACTGCATCGCCCGCATCGCGAGATCCTCCTGCTTCCCGAGCGGAAAGATCACGTTGCGGTAGAGGTCTTCGCCGTGAGCGCCAAGAAGTGTGGGCCTCGATCTCCTCGATCCCCAGCTCCACCCAATCGACGGCATCGTCGTAGGAGGTGAGCGTGAAGGGGCCGACCTGTCCCGGGCTATGGCACCGCTGGCACTGGGCATGGAGAAAGGGCAGCACGTCTTCGGCATAGCTCACTGCATGCTCGGTGCGGCCCGGGGTGCTCGGCACCTCCGGCCGATCGAGTGGACAGCCAACGGCTTCGGTGACAGGC
>JBDQOY010000138.1:0-2723 GCA_040260935.1 Pirellulales bacterium | reverse complement strand
GTTCGTTGCCGGCAATCGACAACTGTTTGTTGGTGGGGCCGATCGAGCCGGCAACGAACCGTGGCCGGTCGGGATTCTGGGCGGTGACGGCATCGGCGGCTTCGCGAGCGATCCGGCAGGCAGCCAAATTGAGTTCCCGGGTGCGATCGGCTAGGCCGAAGTCAGCCAGTGCGACCGGGGTTGCGCCGAACGTATTGGTCTCAACGATGTCAGCACCAGCCTCAAGAAACGACCTGTGGATCGTCCGGATCGCGTCGGGCTGCGACAGCGTGAGAGCGTCGATGCAGTTTTTGAGATCGCGGGCATGGTCCCGGAATGGCTCACCCCGAAACCCCTGTTCATCCAGCCCCAGCGCATGCACCATCGTTCCCATGGCGCCGTCCAGAATGGCAATGCGTTTCGAGAGAAGGCTGAGGAGGGTCTCCGTGCGGGGGGGCTGAGAGCTGGACATCAGGCTTTCGTGCGGGGAAATGCGGAACGGGGCTGACGACGGTGGCTCCGGCAAAGCCGTCAACGCACTGAGCGCTGGCGACGAAGTCCACCAAACATATGCCTCCACTATAGGCGAGGCCGTCCGCTCGTCATACCGGGGGCGGGGATTGGGGCCGCCGGGAGCAGGTGGACGGTTCACTCAGGGACCGCCTCATGCATCGGTTGGCGTAGGGTCCTCCCGGGGGCAGGAAACCGCTGGCCTGGCAACCTGTGCGTGGGGCTGGGTGTCTCCTCAAGTGCTCCCGGCCGGAGAGACGAATCAACATCCAAGGGGATCGGTGCGTATGGAGACGATTGCGACATTCCGGGCCGTTGGAGCACCATCGGAACGGCATCTGCGGGGTCGGCTTGAGGATTTTGTGCCGCCGTTGCCTGCGCCAGTGGTGCTGCAGGCTGAAGCGCCTTTGCCTGAGGCTGCGGAGCCGCCGCCTCAGGAGCAATCGACAGTGCCAGCGGTTGATGACGCGGCACCTCCAGTGTCCGCGACCGCCGTGGTGTCGGACGCCAGACTCGATGTCGCCGCGGAAGGTCTGAAGTCAGATCCGGAGCCACAAGGGCGCAGCACCGAGGCTCGGCCGCAGCGGTCTCATCAGTCAGCCGGTGTTCCACGCCGCCGGTCGGGGCCCGCGGGCCCACGCAAGCCGTCGCGTGAGCGGCCCCAGCGTGGTCGCTGGGGTGGCGTGGCAGTGTTGGCGGTCGTGGCGGCAATCGTTTGGGCAGCGGTTCTTGCCGTGGAATATCGCGGGCCAGCATCCCCGCAGCCGGGCGAGCCGGTTGTGCGGCTGGCCGCAGAGCCCGAAGCCACCGGCGGGAGGAGCGTGCGATGACCTTTGACCTGCTGGACCAGGCATTCTTGCAGCACGCCGCAGACCGGCCATGTGCGCCGATCGCCGCACCGGGCGGGGTGGGGAGTGCCCGTGGTGGTGCTGGGGCCCACGCGTTGGTCCAATCGGCGGGGCCTGCGGTGGTAGGTGTTGGGGGCCTGACTGAACCGGCGGCATTCTCGGCGGCTGATGCGTTGCTGGCCCAGTTGCTGGAAGACCATCCCGAACAGTGGTGGACAGTGGCTGATCGAGTGTGCGCGGCCCGCGAAGCGGGGCATCGGGTGATTGCGATCGCTGGCCATCGGTCGGGTGAGGGACGCACCACCCTCATGCGTGGCGTGGCGGTCATGCTGGAGCACCTCGACTGGCAGGTGAAGATGGTTGAGTCGGCCACGGCCTGGTGGCGGGAGTTGATCGGCGATCCGGCAACCTGGCAGTGGCGGCAGCAAGCGCTTGAGGGCGACCGTGATGTCGTGCTGGTCGATGCGGGTATCTGGTTTCCGCCTGGGCCACTGCGGATCCACCAACTCCGGAATGCCACCTTTGGATTCGATGCGGTGCTGATGGTGCGGCATCATGATGTTTCCCCCTGCCCTGCGTCTGAGCAGGCGTTGGCTGCGACCGGGGTGCGGCTGATTGGCGAGGTTGTTAGTTTTGCGCCTGTTGCGTACGCGAGGGCGGCATGAGTCAGTCGGCGGGGTTTCTGGCTGATGGCGATGATCCCAGCGGCAGTGGTGGGTTGACCAAGCCGCAGCAGGCGGCGTTGGCACGGTTGCTCTACGCGGTGCGACGGCCCGGTGGAGTGGCTGTGCTTTGCGGTCCGGGCGGGACGGGTGTGACGACGCTTCTGACACAGCTCTTAAAGAGTCTTGCGGCTGCGGGATCGAACGTGGTACGGCTCTCGGGCCGACACCTCGATCACAAACTGATGGCACAGGCTCCTGAGCGAGTGAGTCGTGACGGACGGCCAGTAGCACAACAGGTCGTCCTGCTGGATGATGCCCATCTGGCGGAGGCGGCGGTGCTGGCAGATTTGGCGGCGTCACTGCGGGCGGAATCTGAAGCGAGAAGCATTGTTCTGGGAGGGCGGGGCCGCTTGCTGACGCTGTTGGCCCGCGAGCAGGATCTGCAACAACAGGTGCTGCTGCGGGCGGTCTTGCCGCCGTGGACGCTTCTGGAGACTGAGGCCTATGTGCTTGACCGCCTGGCAGCCACCGGCGTCGGCGGCTGGACTGCCGCCGTGCCGCTCACGGTGCACGAAATCACCGCGGGTATTCCCCGGATGGTCCAGCGGTTGGTGGAGTCGGTGCTGCTGGTTGCCGTGACTCATCCTGACCACACGCTCACCTGTGACGATGTTGAGCGGATGGACGAACGCCTGAGCCTCGCAGCGGCCTGATGCGAACG
>JBDQOY010000137.1:0-6692 GCA_040260935.1 Pirellulales bacterium | reverse complement strand
GCCCTCACTCCAATTCTGGAGGGGCTCGCCTGGCTGGGCATCGACTGGGACGAAGGGCCGGGGAAGGGGGGTGACTTCGGTCCCTACTTTCAATCGGAACGCTCTGCCCGATACCGCGAGGCGGCTGATCAGCTGCTTGCTTCCGGTCATGCCTATCGCGACTTTGCCACACCGGAAGAACTCGACGCCGAGCGGCAAGAGGCCCAGGCTGCCGGCCGGCCCTTCCTCTACAGCCGCCGGTTCGCTGCGTTCGACGAGGCGACGGCCGAACGCTTTCGGGCTGAGGGTCGCCGCGGCGTCGTTCGGCTGAAGATGCCGCGAGAGGGCAGTCTGGTGCTTGAGGACGCGGTCCGTAGCCGGGTCGAGTTCGCCTGGGAGCGGGAGCAAGACCATGTCATTCAGCGGGCCGATGGCTCCTGTCTCTACCACCTGGCCACCGTGGTCGATGACCACGCCATGCAGATCAGCCATGTGATTCGGGCCGAAGAGCATCTCTCCAACACCCCACGGCAGGCGTTCATCGCCCAAAGCCTTGGTTATCCGCTGCCGACCTACGCCCACCTGCCACTGGTGGCCGAGCCGGGCAGCCGCACAAAGCTGAGCAAACGCAAACTGGCGAAGTACCTGAAAAATAAAGACTTTGCCCTGGTCAACGAACACGGGCAGAAAATCGCCTCACGAATCGGTCTCACACCGGAAGCCGACACCTTCAATCCGGTCATCGTCGATTTCTACCGCGACGTCGGCTACCTCCCCTGGGCCATCGACAACTACCTGACCCTGCTAGGCTGGTCGCTCGATGACCACACCGAATTTTTCAGCCGCGAGCAGTTGATCGAGCACTTCTCGCTAGAGCGGGTGAACTCCTCGCCGGCAAGTTTCGACCCCAAGAAACTCTGGGCGGTCCAAGACCACTACATGCAGCAGCTTTCCACGCCTGAAAAGCTTGAATTGATGCTGCCATACCTGGTGAAGGCGGGCCTGCTTGCCGACCCGGTACCGGAAGAGGCTCGGCAGACGGTTACCCAGGTGATTGAAGTCTCTGGGGATCGACTGAAGGTAGCTGGTGACATCCTTACCTACGCCGACTTCTTCCTCATCGAGCAGCCACCCCTCGACCCCGAGGCCGTTGCCAAGCGGCTGGCAAAGCCGGGCACTGGCCCGCTGCTCGCGGCCTTCACCGAGCGAGTGGCCAGCATCGATCCGTACACCACTGAACAGCTTGAGACAGCTCTCAAAGAAGTGGTTGCGGACGCTGGCAAAAAGGTGGGAGACCTCATTCACGCCGTCCGCGTGGCGGTCACCGGCACGACCGTCGGCCCGGGGTTGTACGACTGCCTGGTGATCCTTGGCCGCGATCGTTCACTGGCGCGGCTGCACCATGCCCAGCCGCACTGCGGCTGACCCTGCACCGAGGCCGGTGGACGCGGTCGCCGTCTACCGGGTAGAGTCGGGGTCTCCGGAACGCCTGTTCCGGTTCATTGCTGGACTGGGCACAAAAGCCCCTCAGATTGCTTCAAGGAGAGACGAATGCCGTTGCTGGTTGTCGGAAGTGTGGCCCTGGACTGTGTCGAAACCCCAACCGACAAGCGGGACGACGTGCTGGGAGGCTCGGCTGTCTTCTTTTCGTATGCCGCCAGTTTCTTTTCGCCGGTGCGAATGATCGGTGCCGTCGGGGAGGACTGGCCGAGTGAGCATACCGCCCTGCTTGAGCAGAAGGGCATCGACACCTCCGGCCTCCAGACGATTCCCGGCGGCAAGACCTTCCGCTGGCGGGGCCGGTACCTGCCGAACATGAACGACCGGGAAACAATCGAGGTGCACCTGAACGTGCTCGACACGTTTCAGCCCAAACTCAGCGACCACCATCGCGATTGCCGGTTCCTGTTTCTGGGCAATGCCTCACCGGCGGTTCAACTCAACGTGCTCGATCAGGCCGAGAAGGCCGAATTGACCGTGGCCGACACGATGGATCTCTGGATCAACATCCAGCGGGATGAACTCGGGGAACTGCTCAAACGGATTGACGGCCTCGTACTCAACGATGCCGAGGCGAAACTGCTGGCTGAAGATGAAAATCTGGTCAGGGCAGGGCATGCGGTCCGAGCGATGGGGCCGAAGTTCGTCGTCATCAAAAAGGGCGAGCACGGTGCGATGTTCTTCAGTGAACATGAGATGTATGTCATGCCTGCCTACCCGACCGAGAAGGTGCTCGACCCGACCGGTGCCGGCGATAGTTTTGCCGGGGGGATGATGGGCCATCTGGCCTCCCTCGGTCGGTTCGACCCACAGGCACTCAAAGAAGCCCTCGCCTACGGCGTTGTCACCGCCAGCTTCACGGTGGAAGACTTCAGTCTCGATCAGCTGGAAAAACTCGATCGGGCCATGGTCGACCGCCGCCTGCAGGACTACCGGCAGATGCTCTCGTTCTGAGGCTCAGCCGGAGGGCAGCACGGATTTGGACAGAGCGAGCTGCGTAGAATGGCAGCGGTCGGGAGGCCACTGCAGGGACCGCCCCCGGCCGGCCTCCACCGGGAACCGCGGTTGTGTCAACGCTGCCCAGTGACTCCGTGCCGCTCTCGCAGGAAACGCTGCTGGCCGCAGCCCCAGCGACCGCCACCGATGCTGACGCTGCGATTGCGCTCGCCCGTGTGCTGCTCCGCCGCGCCCAGGCGTTGCAGACCCCACAGGAACGCCGCCAGCAGGCTGAACTCAGCCGGATGATCAGCCAGCCGGAAGACAAGGCGACGCTCGTCGAGATGACCGACCAGGCGTTTCGCACCAATGTGAATCGCCGTGCTGCCGACCAACTCACCCACATCCTCGACGTGCAGGGCATCCCGCGGTTTTTCGGCGGGCTCGATCGCACGCTGCTCCACGGCTTTCAAAGTTTTGGTGGTTTCCTGCCCGGCGTGGCCGTACCGCTTGTCAAAGAGAAAATGCGGCGTGAGACCGCCAATGTGATCCTGCCGGCCGAGCCCGAGGTCTTGACGCCTCACCTTGTTCAGCGGCAGGCCGAAGGCGTGCGGATGAACATCAACTTCCTCGGCGAGGCGTTGCTCGGCGAGGCAGAGGCCAGCCACCGCCTCGCCGCCTATCTCGCCGCCTTGCAGCAGCCGGAGGTGGAATGCCTCTCCGTCAAAATCTCCACGATTTACTCCCAGATCTCACCGCTCGCCCGGCAGCACACCCTCAAGGCATTGGTAGATCGACTCGAGTTGCTGTTTCGTGCCGCAGCGAACGCTGTCTTCACCAGGCCAGACGGCTCGCAGACCACCAAATTCCTCTACCTCGACATGGAAGAATACCGCGACATGCGGCTCACAAGCGAGGCTCTGGTTGCGGCCCTCTCGCGGCCCGGGCTGGAATGCGCGCGGGCGGGCATCGCTCTGCAGGCATACCTCCCCGACTCGTACGGCGTCCTCTGCGACCTGGCTGCTTGGTCAAGGCAACGCGTTGCCGAGGCAGAGCAACGGGGGGTGGGCTGCCAGCCACTCACCGTGCGGATTGTCAAAGGCGCGAACATGGAGATGGAACGGGTGGAGGCCTCTGTGCGAGGCTGGCCGCAGGCTCCCTACCAGACCAAACAGGAGACCGACGCCAACTTCAAACGCCTCGTGCGGGAAGCCCTGCGAACCGAGAACGCTAGCGCCCTCCACCTCGGCATCGCCTCTCACAATCTGTTTGATGTGGCCCTGGCCATGCTCTGGGCCGCCCGGTGCGGCTGCCTTGGCACACCACGGGTGCAGTTTGAAATGCTCGAGGGCATGGCCAACCATCAGCGGCGAGCCATTTTTGAATGCGTGCCAGAGCTCTTGCTCTACGCGCCGGCGTGCCGACAGAAGGACTTCATTCACGCCATTGGCTACCTGATCCGGCGGCTCGATGAGAACACGGGAGCGGAGAACTTTCTTCGCCACAGCTTTCAGCTTGATCCGACCGGGGGCGAGTTCGCCACGCTCGCAGCAGGCTTTCGCCGCGCAACCGAGATCATCGACACGGTCTCGGCCAGCCCTCGCCGGACGCAGGACCGTCGCCAGCCGCCCGTTCAGCCCCCGGTCGCGACGCACTGGAGCCGGTTTGTCAATGAGCCAGACACCGACTGGGCACTGCCGCACAACGCCGCCTGGGCGGCTGCCATCGTCGACTGCTGGAAGCCCCGCTGCAATGATGCCGCGCCGATTGCCGCCGCCTCGATCGCCGGAAAACCGCTGCCGACCGACCGCCCTCTGCAAACGTCAGCGGACCCTTCTCGGCCCGGCACCATCGCCTGCCGCTACCGCGAGGCCATCCCGAGCGATGTGTCGCGTGCCGTGGTCTGTGGCCGGGCCGATCCTGCCGGCTGGAGATCTCGCCCTCCGACCGAACGACAGACCCTGTTGCGACAGGCTGCCCAACTCATGCGGGAACGCCGCGGTGACCTCATCGGGGCCGCCCTTGCCGATGGAGGCAAGATCATCCAGGAAGCCGATCCTGAAGTCAGCGAAGCGATCGACTTCACCGAGTTCTACGCCTTGACGGCTGCTGACCTTTTTCACAACGACACAATTCGGGCTGAGGGGCAGGGTGTGGTCGCGGTCGTCAGCCCATGGAACTTCCCAATTGCAATTCCCTGCGGTGGTGTTGCCGCAGCGCTGGCGGCGGGCAACACCGTGATCCTCAAACCCGCCAGCGATACCGTGCTGCCGGCGTGGCTCCTCTGCCAGTGCTTCTGGGACGCCGGGGTGCCTCAGGAGGCACTCCAGTTCCTGCCCTGCAAGGGTTCGACCGCCGGGCAACACCTCATCACCAATCCCGATGTCGATGTGGTGATCCTCACCGGTGGCACCGAGACCGCCATCCGGATGCTGGACGCAAAGCCCGACCTCACCCTGCTGGCTGAAACCGGAGGGAAGAACGCCACAATTGTTACGGCTCTCGCCGATCGCGACCTGGCCATCAAGCAGGTGCTCCACGGGGCCTTCAGTCATGCCGGCCAGAAGTGCAGCGCGACCTCGCTGCTCCTGCTGGAAGAAGAGGTCTACGAGGACCCGGCGTTTCGGCAGGCATTGATCGATGCCGTCACGAGCCTCCACGTCGGCTCAGCCTGGGACCTCAGCACCAGTATTGGCCCGCTCATCCGCCCCCCCGCAGGCCTGTTGCTGCGTGGACTCACTGAATGTGAGGCGGGGGAATCGTGGCTGGTGCGTGGGGAGCAGGTTGGTGACAATCCCGGCCTCTATCGGCCCAGTGTGAAATGGAACGTGACGCCAGAGAGTTTCACCCACATGACCGAGTTATTCGGGCCGGTCCTAGGGGTGATGAAATTCAAACGACTCGACGAGGCGATCGACCTAGTCAATCGCACCGGCTACGGTCTCACCAGCGGCCTTGAGTCACTCGATGATCGCGAGCAGGCCATCTGGCAGCAGACCATTCGCGCAGGCAACCTCTACGTCAACCGCCCTACGACCGGTGCGATCGTGCTTCGCCAGCCCTTTGGCGGCATGGGCAAGAGTGCCTGGGGCCCCGGGCTCAAGGCAGGGGGACCCAACTATGTGGTCTCGCTCATGAAGATTGAGGACCGTCCAGCGGCCGATCGCCGTCCGAGCCACAAGCAGACACCGCCGTCTGCTGCTGACTCTTCCCCACCAGAGCCTCCTGCAAGCCGCCTCGCCCAGCTGGTGGCCGATCTCGAGCAGCCCGGCATCATGTCGCTGCTCCAGCCTCATTGCCGAGCCGACTGGGCCGACGTCGTCACCCGCCTGCAGTTCGCGGTTCGCGACTTCGAGCACTGGGCCCAACAGGAATACCTGGCCGAACACGACACCGTGCAACTGGTCGGGCAGGACAACATCCGCCGCTACCGACCGGTTGAGCATCTGCGGCTCCGGGTGATGCCGCACGGCCCAGCCGAGGATGTCCTGCTGGCCGTCCTCGCGGCGGCTGCTGTGGGCTGCCGGCCGGTGCTCTCGTATGGGCCCACTGTCTCGCACGAGGTCATCACGGCCATCGACGCGCTCACCCGCGACTGGGCCGGCAGCATTGAGTTCGTTGAGGAAGATGATGCGGGACTGGCCGCTGACGTCCGCCGCGGCTTCGTTGACCGCATTCGGGGGCCGGCTCCCGCCACGCTGTCAGCTGACCTGCTCCGCGCTTGCCGGGACGCCTTCATCCCCCTCATCACGCAGCCGGTGGTAGCCAGTGGCCGCATTGAACCTCTCTGGTACCTCAGGGAACAGAGTCTTTCATTTGACTACCACCGCTACGGCAACCTCGGCCGACGGTCCGGAGAACCCCGCCGGCCCGTGCGGTAAGCGGCAGCGGACCATTTCAGCGTCCCCGCCTGGCAGCGTCCCCGCCTGCGGACGAGCGTGCCCGACGCTCCGGCTATTGCCTCCCACACCGCCCCAGGGCGTGTATATGGAAGCACAAGCCGCTCCCAAAATCACAATTCCTCGACCCATCCCCCACAAATTTTTGCTGATTTTCTGCTTGCAAAGGGCCCCTCCTGCCGATACTATACGTCTGTTCACTCTCGGCGCGAGCAGCTGAACAGGTGGCCGGAAGTGGTCCGCCCACCCAACGCCCTTTCGGCGGATGCCACGTGATTGCAGCTTTTTTGAATGGCGGCGTTCACGTAGTCGATTCCGCGGCTTTCGGTCACACTCTCCGAAAAGCCGTTGGGCCGGCGGCAGCCGCATGACCAAATC
>JBDQOY010000136.1:0-4407 GCA_040260935.1 Pirellulales bacterium | reverse complement strand
GGCCTCCTCCGCAGGAACGCTCGTGCCTGCTGCAATCGCCGCCCGCACGAGGTCGATCGCCTCCTCTCGCCGGCTGGTCGTCGGCTGGGCCCGCAGGCGGGCCAACGCCGCCTGCACCCGCTCAACCGTCGCTTCAAATGATTGCCCCAGGCGATCTGCGGCAGCCGCACCGCGACGATCGAGGCTTGCCAGCAGGTCACGGGCAGCAGCAGCGTGGTCGCGGCCGGCCCGGGCAACATCGCTGGCCAACCGGCGGATGTCCTCCTGCAGGCGGGCCCGTTCACGTCGCTCGAGGTCCGGGTCCGCGGCAGCCCGGCGGGCGAGCAGCTCTGCCGCCCGAAGCTTGGCTGTGAGGGCATCCGCGTCAAGCTCATCGGGAGGCCCCAACCGGAGCAACCGCTGTCGCAGGCGTTCACCGAACGCAGCATCGTCAGCCAGGCTGGGCGTTGCCAACCAGGCGTCGAGCATTGCCGCAACCGCCCGGACCTGGAGCCGCTCAATGAGCGGCTCGGTGGCGGGCAATTCAGCGACCCCTTGAAGCAGCGCGAGCCCATGGGCGGTCTCGCCCAGTTCCAACAACGTGCGACCCTCCTCGATCTGGGCCCAGAGACCAGCCGCCCGGGCCTGCTGCTGCTGGCCAATTTCGTGATAGCGGGTCACTGCCTCCGCCAAAGCCTCCCGCCATGCGGGCGACTGCTGCGGAAAGCACCGGGCTCGTTCCGCACAGGCCTCGGCGGCCAGCAAGAGCACCTGCAAGGCCCGTCCCCGCACCTGCTCTCGATGTTCCTCAAGACGATCTCGGACTCTCCGTTCAGCCAGGCGAACCACTCGGCGTTGCCGATAGGCAGCAAGTTCCTGCTCGATCTGTTGCTGCACCGCCGCAAACGCCTGCTTTGCCGTGATGGAGGCGGACGGCCCGATCAACGCGACCCCAGCCTGCCTGAACAAGTCTGCGGCCTCACCCTCGCCGGCCTCACCGGCAGCGAGCCGGGCCAACCGGCCCTGCTCAAGCAACAGCACCCCACGTTGGAGCGCCGCCTCGGCAGTGAGGCTGGCGTCGGCCTGCCCCGCGAGCAGCCCCTCGATCTCGCCACGGGCAGCCGCATAGACCTGCTGCCGCTTGTCGAGATCGGGGTCGTGGCGAATCAGGGCAATCTGCTCTGCCGCGCGGCGGAGCGGCAGCGAATCTCGAAACGCCGCTGACAGGACCGGCTCATTCGTAAGGCGGTCAAGCACGAGGATCGCCGTGTCGTGATATCCCCGCTCGGCAAGCGCCTCAAGCAGTCGCCGAGAAGCCTGCTCCGGCATGCTTTCGGGCCGCTCAGCCTCTGTCGCCACAAGAGTGCGGCCACCGAGCACGAGCAGGGCGAGCAGCCCACTCCAGGCAGCGTTGCCCACGCGTCGCTGGCAGTTGAGCAGTGCCATCGCTTCACCTGGTAGGGAACACGCTACCGCGTTCCAGTGATCCCCCGGGCAGTCGCGGCAACCGCCCCTTAGCCACGCGGGGACGAACCGGCCAGCCAGTAAGGCAACTGGCCTGCCGCCGGCAGGCTGCAGACTCGGGCCGAACAGACTCCCGCACAGGCCCGCACCTTGGCAAGCGCTTCATCGGATGGCTCTTGATCAAGGCTGAGCACACCGATCGCATCTCCCCCCGGAGCCGACCGTCCAACCGTCATCTGGGCGATGTTCACACCGCTGCCACCAAAGGCCGTCCCCACGTTTCCGATGATCCCAGGAACGTCCTGATGCATGAAGACAAGGAGCGTCCCATCGAGGTAGGCCTCCAGCCGATGGCCCTCCAATTGAACGAGCCGGGGCATCGAGCGGCCGAAGAGCGTGCCGGCAGCCCGGTGCACCTGATCACCGGCAACCAGATCAACCGCCACCACCGAACTGAAGGCACCCGGATCGGTGCGGCTCTGCTCAACCAATTCAATGCCCCGCTCCCGCAGCAGCATCTCGGCATTGATGATGTTGACATCCTCAAGCGCCGTCTCAAGCAGGCCGGCAGCAAAGGCCGCCGTCACCAGCCGCGTATTCCGCGACGCAATCTCACCTCGATAGGCAATCGACACCGACTTCGGCGGATGATCGTCAAGCTGCGACAGGAGCACGCCGAGCCGCCAGCCCAAGTCGAGGAAGCCCCGCACTCCTTCGAGAGCCGCTGGGTCGATCGGGCTGGAGTTGACCGAATGCCGCACCGTACCCGTCCGCAGAAAGTCGGTCAGCAGGCCAACTCCTTCGATCGCAACCTGCGACTGCGCCTCTTCCGTGCTGGCGCCCAAGTGGGGCGTGACCAGCACACCGGGCATGTCGAACAGGGGACTCTCGGTGCAGGGCTCGTCCTCAAAGACGTCGAGCGCGACGCCGGCAATCACACCACTGGAAAGCCCTTCCACCAGTGCGGCCTCGTCATAGATGCCGCCCCGGGCACAGTTGATCAGCCGGACCCCCGGTTTGAGGATCGCCAGTTCCGCCTTGCCGATCAGGTGCCGGGTGTCCGCCGTCAACGGCGTATGAACGGTGAGGTAATCCACCTCAGGCAACATGTCTCGGACACTGCCAACCAGCTCGACGCCGAGTTCTCCCGCTCGTTCAGCTGCCAGGAACGGGTCAAAGCAGACCACCCGCATATCAAAGGCTCGGGCCCGCTGGGCCACAGCCTGCCCGATTCGCCCCATCCCGACAATGCCGAGGGTCTTGCCCGCGAGCTGCACACCCATGAACTTGCCCCGTTCCCAGCGATGCGACCGCATGCTGGCGTCCGCCGCCGCAATGTTCCGCGACAGGGCCAGCAGGAGGGCGAAGGCATGTTCGGCCGTGCTGACCGTGTTGCCCGCTGGCGTGTTCATCACCACGATGCCCTGCCGGGTCGCGGCCTGCTTGTCGATGTTGTCGGTGCCGACCCCAGCCCGCACGATCGCTCGCAACCGCTGGTTGCCCGCCAACGCCTCGGCAGTGATCTTCACCCCACTTCGGCAGATCGCCCCGTCATGACGAGCCAATGCCTCCCGCAGGTCGTCACCAGTCAGTCCAGTCTGGACTTCATAAGTAATTCCAGAGTCGGCTGCCGCATCGAGGAGGGCAAGCCCGTCAGAACTGAGTTTGTCGAGCACAATGATCGAAGGCATGGTCTGCATGCAGCGGCTCGCGCCGCTGTTCCGAAGGATTCTCGTTCGTGAGTGAGTGGTTGCCGAGGGAAGCGGTGGCTGAGACCACCGGTCTGCCGCCAGCCCCTCGCCATGGCCGACAACGCAAAGTGGGCTACCCCCGGGCGTTCCGAAAGTCGTTCATGAACTCCCGCAGGGCCTGCACGCCCTCCACTGGCATGGCATTGTAGACGCTGGCGCGAATTCCCCCCACTGATCGGTGGCCCTTGAGATCAGAAAGGCCCTGGGCCGCTGCCTCGGCAATGAACGCCTGATCGAGTTCCGGGCTGGGCAGCCGGAAGGTGACATTCATTGCTGACCGACAACTCGGCTGGGCATGGCCCTGATAAAACCCGCCGGAGGCATCGAGGGTCTCGTAGAGCAGGGCAGCCTTGGCCGCATTCTGACGGGCGACGGCTTCGAGCCCGCCCACCTCGCGAAGCAACCAGTCGCAAACGAGCCCCAAGATGTACACCGCGAACACCGGTGGGGTGTTCGGCCGGGATCCCTTGGAGACAAAGGTGCGATAGTCGAGCATCGCGGGCAGGCTGTCTTGTGACCGCTCAAGCAGATCCTTGCGGATCACGACCACTGTCACCCCGGCGATACCGGCATTTTTCTGAGCACAAGCATAGAGAAGGCCGTACCGCGACATGTCGACTGGTGTCGACAGAAAATCGCTCGACGAGTCGCAGACCAGCGGAGCCTGGCCGACGTCGGGCAGGCTCGGCCACTGAACGCCCTGAATGGTCTCGTTACTGGTGATATGGACGTAGGCAGGGTGATCCGAAAGGGCAATTTGATCCGCAGTCGGCAGCCGATCGTAGTTGGTCGCGCCGCCGTCCCAGGCAACATGAGCCGCCCCCACTCGCTGGGCTTCCTTCAGCCCACCTTCTCCCCACGTGCCGGTCAGGATGTAATTGGCTTCCCCAGGCTGGCCGGACAGCAGGTTCATCGGCACCATCGAGAACTGCAAGCTTGCTCCACCCTGCAGCAGCACAATCTCATGGTCAGCGCCGACGCCGAGCAGTGCCTTCAGATCAGCAAGCGTTCGCTCAAGAATCGCATCGAACGCGGGGCTGCGGTGACTGATCTCAAGGACTGACATGCCCACGCCGGGCAGGCTCAGCAGTTCTTCCCGCGCCCGCTCGAGCACCGCGACAGGCAGCACGGCCGGCCCCGCGGAGAAATTAAAGACCCTGTCAGCCACCGTCGCCATGTACTCCTCCGTTGAGGTCCGAAACCGACTCTCCTG
>JBDQOY010000135.1:0-3792 GCA_040260935.1 Pirellulales bacterium | reverse complement strand
TCGACCGGCTGCGTCGCGGTGTTATCGAAGCCTGCAAGCAGTGCGGTCGCAGTCGGCTGCTTGAGATTGGCCCACCCCAGTCCCTCGCCGATCTGCTGGCCAGTGCGGCCGAAACCAGCCTGCGGCTGCTGACCGACCGTGTGGCCTTCGGGAGGCTGGGCAAGAAAGTAACGCTGGCTCATGGAAAACCTGCTGGGATTCGGCGACGATTCATCCTGACGCGACCGGGGCAAATCCGTACAACCTCAGTATGGTACGCGACGCCTGGAACTTCACCGCGGTCCCCTTCGAAGGCACGCTGATGCCAGCTGCCTTCTGCTGTGGCCAGCCCCAGGAAGAAGTCTTGGCCCGCCTGGAGTGGCTGTTCCGTGAGCGACAGCGGTTCGGGCTGATCACGGGGGCGTCGGGCGTTGGCAAGAGTCACCTAGCCACGATGGCCGTACGGCGACTCGGTGGCCTGGGGGCGGAGGCGGTGCTGCTCTCCCTGTCGGGCGTTCCGGAAGGAGAGTGGCTGGATCTGGTGCTGACGCGGCTCCCGCTTGACCGGGCCAGTTGCGACGAGCCGCTGTCAGCCTGGCAGAAGTTGGAGAACCGACTGCGGGAAAACCGGCTGATGGAACGGCCCACGGTGCTCGTCGTCGACGACCTCGACCGGGCACCACCGGATGCCCTGGCTGGACTCACTCGACTGATCGGTAGCCCAGAGCCGCGGTTTGCCTGGACGTTGGTGGTGGGCACGGCGACCCCGCCAACTGATCTGCCTGCCGGCCTCCGCGACCGGGCGTCTCTGCGGATCGAACTCGACCCCTGGAGTGAGGCCGATGTCGCCCACTTTCTCGCGACATCACTTGCCCGCGTTGGTGGAGACCCTGCCATCTTCTCAAACGCAGCGATGGCAACAATCAGTCGCTTCACCGGCGGGCAACCCCGGCTGGTGTGTCGGCTGGCCCACCTGGCCCTGGCCGCTGCGGCTGGTGAAGGGCAGGCTCGTGTCGGCGCCGCCACTGTCGAGCGGGTCTGGCTGACACTGACCCCGGCAGGCGGGCACGCGGATGCATCAGACCTTCGGAGCGACTCGGCTCACCAACTGCCGGCCGGGCCGCCGCGGTCACGGGTGCGTCCCGTACGACGATTGTTCGAGTGATGCCGCCGACTGGCCGCCGCCTCTGGTGTTCCCGGATGGTGCGGTAAGATAGAGGCTGCTTTGCTCCCGTTTCGGAAAGGCCTCTGTGGGAAAACGCACACCACCTGTGACACCAGTCTCAAGTCAGCGGCGGATTGTTGCTGTCTCCCCGGACGATGGCGCTGCGATCGATCTGCGGCAGCCAGAGGTGGCGGCGGTCCTGGCCTGGTTGGTGCCCGGGTTGGGGCATCTCTACCAGGGCCGAACCCGCAAGGGGGTGCTGTTCATGACTGTGGTGCTGACCACGTTCGTGGTCGGCCTCTGGCTGGGCAACGGGCGGGTCGTCTACGCGTCGTGGCGTCCCCATGACACCCGCTGGTGGTTTGCCTGCCAGGCTGGGGTGGGGGTGGCCGCCTTGCCGGCGGTCGTGCAGGCGATGGCAATCAACGGACCGTCCCGGGAGCCGTTCTGGGTGGCAGGCTGGATGACGCCACCCCTGCATGACGGGCAGCTCGTTTCCCGCCGCTATGCCGAGCGGCTGATCCAGACCGATCCCTACATCGAGGCCGATGATTTCTGGGATCGCCCACCCGCCAAACAGTTCCGGGCCGATCAGCTTTCGATGTGGCATCATGAGCTGGGACGGTTCTTTGAACTCGGCACGCTCTACACGGTGCTGGCTGGCATGTTCAACATGCTGATCATCTACGACGCCTGGGCAGGCCCCATGCGCATGGTTGATCGTACTGCTGCTGCGGCCGACGACGGTGAGGCCACAGCGACGCCCGCCCAATCCGAGTGACCCCAGGTGTGTTCAGGAATCATCATGCTGCCCGCTCTCCTGCCGCTGGCTCTGTTGGTGGAACAGATTCCAATGTTGCTGTTCAGCCTGCCACTGGTAGTGGCGGCCAGCCTCATCTTTGCGGCCACTCACCATGAGTCACCGGCTGCCATCAGCCGGGCAACGCTTGAGTGGTTAGCTTGGCTTGGCGGCATTCTCGGGGTGGTGCTGCTGGCGGTGCTCATCCTCGGGGCGATCTGAAGGCCCGTTGCTGATCGTCACCGGTTGCTGCGCAGCCAGGCGGCGGAGCTGGCCGCAGGCAGCGTCAATCCGTGAGCACTTGCGGCGGCGGACCTGCACGTTGACCTCTGCTGCGCGGAGGATTTCCAGGAACTGCTCTCTGGAGCGGTCGGTCGGTTCTTCCCAGGGGAGGCCTGCCACCGCGTTGTAGGGAATGACGTTGACCAGGGCCGCCCGGCGTCCCAGCAGGGTTGCCAGGGCCCGTGCATGGTCGGGTGAATCGTTGAGATTGCCAAGCAGCACATATTCAAACGTCAGGCGGCGGCCTGAAACCTGCCAGTACCGATCGGCGGCAGCCAGCACGGCATCAACCCCGATCGACTTGTTCACCGGCACCAACCGGGTCCGTAGGGGGTCTTCCGCCGCATGCAGTGACACCGCCAGATGGTAGCCAGGGTTTTCGGTGCAGAGCCTGTCGATGGCCGGGGGGAGGCCGACGGTCGAGATCGTGATTCGCCGCTGGGAGATGCCCAGGCCGTCCGGCTCTTGTGCCGCTGCCAGCGCCGGCAAGAGTCGGTCGAGGTTGGCCAGCGGCTCGCCCATGCCCATCACCACGATATGACTCAGCCGCTCATCAGCGGGCAGCAGCCGAGCCAGCCGCAGCAACTGCTCGATGATTTCACCAGTGGTGAGGTTACGGACAACGCCGTCGAGGCCACTGGCACAAAAGACGCAGCCCATCGCGCAGCCAACCTGCGATGAGATGCAGACGGTTCGGCGGATCCCGTCTCGCAGCAGAACGCATTCAATCCGCTGACCGTCATGCAGTTCCAGCAGCAGTTTCTCGGTGCCGTCGTCTGCCTGTTGGTGCCGGGCCACCGAGGTGGTCCAGATGGTGGTTTCGGCCTCAAGTCGGGTCCGCAGGCTGGCCGGCAGATCGGTCATGTCGGCGAAGGATTCAGCCCGTCGCCCGTGCAGCCAGCCGCGAATCGATTTTCCCCGCCAGGCCGGTTGGCTGGCGGCCTTGAGCCAGGCCTGCAGGTCAAACGCCGGGTCGAGCAGGTGCGGCTGGGAACTGGGGGCAGGGGTATCCGGTGCGGTCATGCGTCACGACAAAAGGCGGGGAAGTCGGCTGCCGCTGTGGCCGGTGCGGCTGGTCTGGAGTGGTGATGGAGGTCCGCTGGCACGGGTGAACTGCGGGAGGTACATTGTGTACCTAACTGTACGCCACAATCTGTCTCCTTTTGAGAATAGTAGCTGCCGCCGATGAGTCAGAAGCAATTCGAAGAACGGACCGCCTGGGTGTATGACGAGCAGGCCTTTCCGGTCTGGAATCAGTCATTCGAGAAGTCGGATCGGACCGAGATGATCCGGGACGATCTCTGGGCAGGCCGGAGCATTGCGGTGTTGCTGGCCGCATTGGTGGCGATCGGCCTGATTTTGGCCGGCGTGACCATCAATTTTGTCGCCACCTGGCAGTAACGGCCCAGGGGCAGCTGGAACGGGCTGCCCGGTCCCTAGTTTTCGTTGACTGGCCATTCCCCGGGGCGGTACGCTTTGTCCCGGTTCGGGGAGCAGACTGCCAGCGCGGTTGCAATGCTGCGTGCAGCCGCAGGTATCCGTGGCGGGGCAGGTTCTGGGTCGGCAG
>JBDQOY010000010.1:0-3291 GCA_040260935.1 Pirellulales bacterium | reverse complement strand
TGTGCCAGTTGGATCGGGCGGCTATGGCAATCTCGTGCTCTCCCGGTTTCCAGTAAGTAGCCGCCACCGGATTTCACTCAAGCGGGGTCTGCGAAAATCTCGTGGTGCTCAACTCGTGCTCATCGAGGCGGCCGCAGGCCCACTGCACCTTATCAACACCCACCTTGGGCTCGACGAACGAGAGCGTCACTGGCAGATGAGACGGCTGCTGGGGCACCGGCTCTGTCGATCGGCTGAGCCTCTCCCGACGATGATTGTTGGTGACTTCAATGATTGGCGAAACACATTGGAGTTAAACACACTGGCTATGGAAGGCTTTCAGCAGGTCACTACGCCCGTGAGCCAGTTCCGCAGTTTCCCGGCGTGGCTGCCCGTGGGTGGACTTGATAAGGCATTCATCCGCGGCCGGATCGAGATCCAGCAGGCGCGAATCGTCCGCACCAGCCTGGCCCGTGAGGCGAGTGACCATCTGCCTCTCGTCATCGACTTTCAGCTGGCGTCAGCGAACTGACGCCTCCCCTCGTCATTGCGGCCCAGCGGCAACCTCGCTGAGAGCCTCATGGGCAGCGGCTATGGTCTGTTCGATATCGGCGTCTGTGTGCATCGAAGAGAAAAAGAGGGCTTCAAACTGACTGCAGGGAAAATAGATACCTCGGTCAATCATGCCCCAGAAGAACCGGGCATAGCGGGCCGTGTCACTCTGGGAGGCCGTCTGCCAATTGGTCACCGGAAAGCTCTTGTCGCCGTCGCTTGTGCGGCCGGGCTGCAAAAACAGGGTGATCATGCTGCCGACCTGGGCCACCGTCGCAGGCAGACCCGCTGCCTCAGCCGCCCGGGCCAGACCGCCGGCCAGCCGGCTGCCACGCCGCTCAAGATCCGCATAGGGACTGTGCTCTTTGAGTTCAGCCAGTGTTGCGCTGCCAGCGGCGACCGCCAGGGGGTTTCCCGAGAGCGTGCCCGCCTGAAACACCTTGCCAGCCGGCAGGACATGATCCAAGAGATCCGCCCGACCTCCGTAGGCCCCCAGTGGCAGGCCACCGCCGACAATTTTGCCAAGGGTCGTCAGGTCTGGCGTGATGCCGAGTCGTTCCTGGGCGCCGCCATAGGCCAGTCGGAAGCCGGTCATGACCTCATCAAAAATCAGGACGCTCCCATGCTGGGTGGTGAGCCGGCGGGCTGCTGCCAGAAAGTCAGCCGTCGGCTCAACGAGGCCCATGTTCCCAACAACGGGCTCCATGATGATTGCTGCGATGGTGTCCCCGTGGGCTGCGAAGGCACTCTCAAGCCCTCCGGGATCGTTGTATTCAAGCACCATGGTGTCGCGTGCGGTACCAGCAGTGACACCCGGTGAGTTCGGAACACCAAGGGTCGCGGCAGCCGAGCCGGCTGCCACCAAGAGGCTGTCACCGTGGCCGTGGTAGTTACCTGCGAATTTAACGATTCGGTCACGCCCAGTTGCTCCCCTTGCCAGCCGAATAGCTGACATGGTTGCCTCGGTTCCTGAACTGACCATTCGCACCTTTTCGATACTCGGCACGGCATCAATGATTTGTTCAGCAAGTTGGCTTTCGGCCTCGGTTGGCGCACCAAAGCTCGTCCCACGTGAGAGCGCCTCGTCAATGGCAGCCACGACACGCGGATGACGGTGACCAAGAATCATTGGGCCCCACGAGCCGATGTAGTCAAGATAGACATGGCCATCAATGTCGGTGAGGTGCTGCCCGAGCCCGCTGCGAAAGAAAATGGGTTCACCACCAACACCGCCAAATGCTCGAGCGGGTGAGTTGACCCCACCCGGAATAAGCTTGCGGGCACGGGCAAAGGCGGCATGGCTTTTCGAGCGATCGGCGGTCATGGCAAAAGAAATTCCTTTCTGGCTGGACGAACATGTGCAGTGGAACAGCGAAGCACGCGGTCGTCCCTGCCCGGTTGGGGGTTTGGCTACGGTTCGCTGTTCTCGGTGGCCACTTGGGCGGCTAATTGGCTGCGGGCTGTCGCAACAGCCTGCGCCATGTGGGGCCTATCGGCGTAGGTTTGAATCAGGCTCAAGAGAAGGCTCTGCCGGGTCGTGCGCAGGCTGGCGGCCTCTTCTGCAGGAGCGTTGTTGGCTCGGGCTGCCAGCGTGGCTGCCTCGGCTAAAATTTCATCAGCCCGCTCCCGATCGGCCTGCTGCTCTCCGCGAGCACGTTCTTCAAGCGTCGCAATCTGCCGCTGCACCAGGGCCATCCAGACAGCATGATCCTCCTGAGAAAGATCTGGCTCTGGGTTCCGGTGCAGGGTTTCGATTGCCTCAAGCGCGGTAACGGCTGCCGTTGGACTGGTATCGGCATGACTCAGCGCTGCTCGATAGTCGCGCTCGATGGCGGGAACCGCACGGTCTCCCAGAATCCTGCGGCGGGAGCGTTTTTCCAGCAGATCAACCTTGCGGCGGAGATCAAACTTGGCGATCTCGGATGCTCGCGGATCATCGGGGAAGCTGGCCAAAAAGGCGTCAATGTCGCGGGCAACATCACGCAGGTCGCCATCTGGGGCACCCGCAACCGTTGCGATGCGTTCGTAAAGCTGGTCAGCCGTGGGTGGCTTGAGTAGCAAGTAGGCAATCATGCCTGCCATGCCAGCAGTAAGTATGGTGACAACAAAATGCAGCTGCCTTTGGCGAAACCGCTGGCGGGTGGCAACCTCTTCATTGGCCCGCTCAATTTCGGCCATCGTGACAAACCGACTGCCGCGAAACTGATCAACGACGGTGTCCGCGCTTGCCTGCGATGGCCCTGTGACAACTGAACCGGCTGGCCTGCGACCAGTCGCCTCCTCCGTCGATCGATGCTGAATGCTCCCGAGGTTGCCTGGGGGATTGTCCGGCCTGGAGAAATCGGTGGTCGCAGCCGCTTCGCCTGCGTCTGCGGGCAAGCCAGCGGGCAGATCGGTGGTTTGAGCCGGATCCTGAGGCGTTAGATCCTGAGGCGCCAGGTCAATGGTTTCGTCCGTGGCCTGAATGCCTCCGGCTCGAGTCGCATCCCGAGTTGCGGCGTCCAAGTCGATGCCGCAACCTATCGGCTGGTGCGTCTGCTCGCTTCTGCGACTAATAGCCGTTGGAGTCGAGGGTGGAACCTGCGGACGAATGACAACCGGGCCGTCTTTCTGTGAGGTTGGGGAACCGGCACGCAGAGGTGCCGGCGTCGCCTGGTTGCCAGCATCTTCAGCACTGAGAATAGCAGTCAGCCGGCGGCCAACGGCCAGCGCACTAGCAGGGCGGTCAGCCGGGTTTTTTTCGAGCAGCTGTTCAATCAG
>JBDQOY010000134.1:0-7118 GCA_040260935.1 Pirellulales bacterium | reverse complement strand
TCCAGCGAACCCAGGATGTCCGCAACCTCCCGGTGGTCACCCCCGGCGGGCAACTGGTGCCGCTCGACAGCGTGGCCGAGGTCCGGGAATACTCCAGCGGCCCCGAGCAGATTCTGCACCGCGAACGGGAACGGGCCATCACCATTCAGGTTTCCCCGCCGCCAACCATGCCGCTGGAAGAGGCCCAGGAGCGGATTGAGGCAGCCGTTGTGGCACCGCTGCGGGCTGCGGGGGAACTCACCGATGGCTATCGGATCACGCTTGGTGGCACGGCGGACAAGCTCCGCGCCACCTGGGATGCGCTCTGGTTCAACCTTGCTCTGGCAGGCCTGATCACCTACCTGTTAATGGCCGCTCTCTTCGAGTCCTGGTTCTACCCCGCCGTCATCATTGCGGCAGTCCCTCTCGGCAGTGTCGGGGGGCTGGTAGGGCTCGCCGTGCTCAACACCCTCGGCAGGCCGTTTGGTATCTTTCAGCCCCTCGATGTCCTAACCATGCTTGGCTTTGTCATTCTGATTGGCACGGTGGTCAACAATCCCATCCTCATTGTTGACCGAACGCTTCAGCTGGTTCGCCAGGGTGGCACCTCTGCCGCCGAGGCGATTCTGGAAGCTGTCTCGGGACGGATCCGGCCGATCTTCATGACGACGCTCACCACCCTGCTGGGCCTGCTCCCCCTGGTGTTGCTGCCGGGGGCCGGCAGCGAACTCTATCGGGGACTGGGGGCGGTGCTGCTCGGTGGCCTGCTTGTTTCGACGCTCGTGACCCTGCTGCTGGTGCCAGTCCTCCTCGGCCTCTGCTTCCGGCTGTTTCCCGTGACTATCCAGCCGGTCGCCCTTTCTGCAGCCGCGACAGCCTGCGCCCCACCAGTCACTCCCCAGCCCGTGGAAGCCACGGCTCACGACGTCACCTTGGCTACGCCCCCCGGCTGATCGCCACCCGCACACCTGTTCCACTCACTTCCAAGGAGCCTTTCATGCCCCTGCACTCATCCACGAACGCGTCGTCGCCGTCCCCTTACCTCAGCACCGATGCCGCGATGCTGGCCCTGATGAAGCGGCCCCTTCCGCAAGACCATTTCCCCCAGCACCCGAGCGAGCCGGAAATGGTCTATCAGATTCTCAGCGAAGAGCTGCTGCTTGACGGGAACAGCAAGCAAAACCTCGCCACCTTCTGCCAGACCTGGGAAAGCCCACAGGTCCATCGCCTGATGGATCTGGCGATGGACAAGAATCTGATCGACAAGGACGAATATCCTCAGACCGCCGAGATCGAACGCCGCTGCGTCAACCTGCTGGCCGATCTCTGGAATGCACCGGGCGAGGCGATCGGCTGCTCCACCATTGGCTCAAGCGAGGCCTCCATGCTCGGTGGCATGGCGGCGAAGTGGCGATGGCGGGCTCGGCAGCAGGCCGCAGGCCGCCCAACCGACCGGCCCAACATGGTCTGCGGCAGTGTGCAGATCTGCTGGAAGAAGTTCGCCCGCTACTGGGATGTCGAACTCCGGGAAATCGAAATGACCACCAACGGGCTCTGCATCTCGCCGGAAGAGGTTCTGGAACAGGTCGACGAGAATACGATTTTTGTGGTGCCCACTATGGGCGTCACCTACCACGGTCTCTACGAAGATGTGAAGGCCATCAGCGAAGCGCTCGACGACCTGCAAGCCCGCACCGGTCTGGATGTCCCCCTGCACGTCGACGCCGCCAGCGGTGGTTTCCTGGCGCCCTTCACCTCCCCCGACCGCGAACTCTGGGACTTCCGGCTGAAGCGAGTCAAGTCAATCAACGCCTCAGGCCACAAATTCGGCATGGCCCCGCTGGGCGTCGGCTGGGTGCTCTGGCGAGAGCCCAAAGACCTGCCAGACGAACTTGTTTTCCACGTCACTTATCTCGGCGGCGACATGCCGACCTTCCAGATCAACTTTTCGCGGCCAGCCGGCCAGGTCATTTCCCAGTACTACGACTTCGTTCGCTTCGGTCGGGATGGCTATGCCGCCGTGCACGGCAGTTCTCACGAGATTGCTCAATACTGCGCGGCTGCCATCAACGAGATCGACGAGTTCACGATCATCCATGACGGCAACCCGGCCCATGGCATTCCGGCGGTGGTCTGGACCCTCGGCAGTGATGCCGAGCAGGGGTTCACGCTCTATGATCTGGCCGACCGACTGCGGATGCGGGGCTGGCAGGTGCCTGCCTATCCGTTCACCGGGGAACTGGCTAAACGGGCCTATCAGCGGATTCTCGTCAAGCGTGACTTCACCCGCGAGATGGCCGATCTCTTGCTAGCCGACATCCGCAAGGCAGTCGACCATCTGCGAAACCACCCGGTGGTGATCCGGGAACCGGCCACCACGCGGGGCACGTACAACCACCTCTAACCAGCAGGGGGGGCACCGGCCTCAGAACGCATCCTCAGGACCAGTGGCCACCTCGTCGGGCGGCAGGGCGACCGAACCGTTCTCTGCTGAGACATCGGCAGGCGGGCCTGTGCCCTCGTACACCTGCGACGCGTCGCCGGGCGGGGCCGGCACACCCTCTTCAGCGTCGTACTCGTCGTAGTAGTAGGGGTTTTGCCGCGGATCCGGCGGCTCGGCATCGCCGAAGACCTTCAGCACAAACTGATTGGGGCCGTCGGGCGTGATTGTCGCGGTGAGCCCGGAGGTTTCAGGATCGTTGTAACGAGCAGGAATGCCGCTGGTCATCTCCGGGATTCCGGGGTCCTCAGGATAGAAAAAGGGCGATTCTTCGCCCTCCTCCAACTCGGCCGGCTCGCTCTCGAAATAGGGGTCGTAGAGCATCTTCCCGGTCGGAATCATGTACAGAATCGAGATCTTCTGCGGCCCCGCCGGAGCCCCGATCTGCCCCCGGAAGGCGTTGAGGAGAAAGCGGCCTTCGCTGTTGGTGACACCCGTCGAGGAGTACGTGCGATGCGGGTTTTCAAAGGTTGAAACAAAGGTGACAACCGCCCCTTTGATCGGTTCGCCATTGTGCAGAACCTGCCCAGATGACTCGTAGGTTGGCGGCCGGAGTTTGAGCCATGGATCATCCGGGGGCTTGGGTTGCATACGCGCAACCAGCGGCATGCCGACCATGATCACTGTGCCAATCACCGCGGCGATTGGCAGCGTAATGAGCGGAGAATCGCCCTTCATGTCTTTTTGTTATTCCAGTGCCCTCAGGAAAATCAGCCCGTGGACGATTCTCGCTGTTTGGGTGAGTCAACCGGCATCCCAAACCAGTTTTGGCCGAGATCGCTCCGCCTGCGACATACCTTAGCAAACGGTGGGGGCTTGCCAAAGTTTCGGCCCTGTCAGCAGCGCGGCGTTTTGTCCCAGGTGCCAGCGGTGGCTGGACGCAGACTGTCGACCTTCCCCGCACAGTGAGACGCCCCCACGGCGGGCAACTAGGCGGCACCGGGCCGCTGCCGAGCTGCTTCCAGCAGTTCCTTGACCACACCGACAAGTGTGCTGGCCTTGAAGGGCATCAGCAGAACTTTCCGAAACGCGTCCGTCTTTGCCCCTGAGGAAAAAAACTCCTGCTGCTTTGCACTCCCAATGATCAGAACAGGCACCCGGGCAAGATACGGATCACGCGAAAACGCGTTAAATGCCTCTAGGGCCGGTTCCTGCAAAATCTGGGCGCTCAGCAACAGGAAGTCCGGGCGGGGGTGGGTTTTGAACCGCAACAGGGCCCGCTGCGGATCCTGCGTGACGAGCGTCCGAAAACCCTGCTGGGTGAAAAACTTCTGAAGCGATTCCTGGCTCGTGCCAGCCACCTCAACAATCATCAACGAAGGCCGATCGGCCTTCGCTTTCGTCGGCACCGATCCATCAGCGGATTCGTGGGAAACCATCACACCACCTCCAGTGCCGCAGGTTGCCGTTCGCTGTCATCGCATTGAAACCGTTCGATGCCACACCGAGCCACAGAAGCCCTCGGTGCGACGCGAGGCTTCCTCGGCGAGGCCACGCATTCACCCAACACCCCCGAAGCAGCCCTCATACCCTTCTTTCGTCCAGTCTACCGATCCCTGCTCACAAAACCCAAACATTTCTCTATCAGCCCCAACGAGCAACCTGACTGGTTCCTGTCAAAACAGCGATGAGAGCCCCCCCTGGAGGGCTGCGCAAAGGCCCCGACCCGGCTCGGCCTCCACCGGGCTGCTGCGAGCCGTCCCCCTCACTGGCTACGGAGAAAAGTTCCGCAGGCCCCCACTCTTCACCGCTTGAAGCGGGAGAGACGATCCATTCTGCCTGCGGCTATCATGAGAGAACGGTGGCCGCAGATCACCTGCCCGTAATTGGTTTGCCTGGCCCTGGCTTGTGATCTCCGAACGGAAGCGACTGATGCCGACCTGCCCCACCCACCCCGAACCTTCACAGCTGGATCTGCCGCTGCCCAGGACCAGCGTCACCATCCTCTCCCGGGCCGCCGAGATCCTCGGCCACGCAGCCATCAGTGACGGCGAGCGACAGGTTCGCCTCCAGGTTGTTCGGGCCGCCCTCACCGGCAGGGTGATCCGGCCCTCTGATGAGTCGCCCGAGATACGGAATCCTGCCTACTGGATTCTGGTCAACGACCGGTTCGTGGTGGCCCCCGGGGTTGATCCGATCGCTGCCATCGAAGACCTCTGGGTGCTCCACGGCGCTGACGGGGTTCCGATCCCCCGGATTCGCTGCCTGAAATTCACGACGCTCATTCTCATCCAGGGTCTGATCCAGCATTTTCGTACAACCGACAATGGCCTCGGTCTCACTGCCCTCAACCAGTTTCTCCGCCGCAGAGTGATCCCAGAAGAACTGCCAAAGAAGGGCGACGGCATCCTCTGGGACCGTCACTTTGACTCCGATCGTCTCCTGCCCGGTGATCAGGTCTGGTTCGACAATCCCTTCTTCCACAGTGGCCGCGAACTCCTCCGCGAGCAGTTCCAGCAAGATGCTCTGCATGCTGGCAAATCTCCCGAAGAAGCCGCCAGCTGGGCCCAGGCACGGGCCAAGGCCGTGACGGCAGGCGAAGAGGGCAGCAACGCCTTCGCCCTGGGTGATGATCATTTCATCCTGGGAGCAGATTCACTTGTGCGAGGCTTCCGCGGCCCCCTCTACTGCGACACCACAGAGCTACAGCCGCGCCACGAACTGGTCTTCACCCACAAGATCTTCAGTCTGGCACGCTTTCAGGAACACATGATCGAAGACAACTTCTCGGTGCAAGCAACTCTCAGGGCAAACTCCGACACGGTCGACCCTGGCTGCTTCACCATTGAGCGTATTCGTGCTCCGCTTGATCCCGACCATCTCTTCCGGCATCACGCCGCCCATCCTCCAACGCAGGACCTGCGTCACCTGATCACAGCCGTAGCCAGCAGAAACCCACCCCCAACCCTCGAACAGACTGACCAGTCAACCGTGCCAGTGTTCCCGGCAGACTACGACTGGGACGAGCAAGAGCGGGTGCGACTGGCGCTTGACGACTTACTACAGGCAGATCCTGACGCCAACTGGTGGCACCTTCGTGACAGCATTGACGACGAACGCTATGTGCTGACCGCCTCCCGTGGCCACGAGGTGCAAAACTTCACGGTCGGCATGCTCTGCGGTGACCTGGCCGACGCGAGGCTCTGCCTCTGTTTCACTCGTCGGCTGCCGCTTGTGCCGGGTCGCTACCCTGCATCCTTCCAGCCAGAGCGGCTGTTTCTGGACAACGAAGCCCGGTGGCGTGCGGCTGAGATGCCATTGTTCGCCATGCAATCAGCCCTGTGCGAAGCGGCACTCCGCGAGTGGGACCACATTGTGGCAACCGAGCCAAGTGAAGATGGCAGATACCATCGGTTTTCAGCGGAGGAAAAATCGCGATACGTGACGGCGATTCGCGCCGAGATCGCCGAACTCACGCGGACCAGGCGGGCCGCCTGCGACGTGGTTATCCTGCCCTGTCACCCTGCCCCAGTTGGCTGGGAGGGCTTCGATGCAGCCCGAGCAACTGCCAGCGATCCGTTCATGCCGTGACGCCAGGCGCCAGTGGGCAGCCGTAGCGGCTGTGACGAAGAAAGAGGCGCCGGTGGGAGTCGAACCCACGATGGCGGATTTGCAATCCGCTGCCTTAGCCACTTGGCTACGGCGCCGTCTGCGATCCAGCACGAACGCTATGGCAAACAGGGCGAACTGGTCAACCCTTATTCATCGTGCCGATTCGGTAACCCATGCAGGGTCACGCTCACCGGGACGATTAGGTGCCTCGTACCGGCTTGCAAGATTGTATCGGTGCTGCGGGACGAATACTTGAAGGCGTTTTTCGGCCACCCCAGCCGGGGCCAGTGGTTCAATGAACAGCTGATCGCTATGCTCTCGCCTTCCCGCACCAGGCTGACGGTTTTCTTTCGGTTGCCCGAACAGAGGCCCTCGCACCTGCCACCACCTGTCCTCCACGGAGTGATTCGATGCCCGCACCATCCTGCGACATTGGCCTGATTGGCCTGGCCGTCATGGGTGAAAACCTCGCCCTCAACATCGCCAGCCGGGGCTTCTCGATTGCGGTCTACAACCGCACCACCAGCGTGACGGACGCTTTCACCACCGGCCGGGGCAACCAGCCCGAGGTCGTCGGCTGCCACACGCTCGACGATCTCGTCGCAGCGCTCAAGCCGCCACGAAAGGTCATGCTGATGGTGAAGGCTGGCCCCGCAGTCGACCAGCTCATTCAGACCCTGCTTCCCCTGCTCTCCGCTGGCGATGTGATTATTGACGGCGGAAACACTCTCGCCAGCGACACGGAACGGCGAACCCGCGAGGTCGAAGCGGCCGGCCTGCTCTACGTTGGCACCGGCGTCTCCGGCGGCGAAGAGGGTGCCCTCAAGGGCCCCAGCCTGATGCCCGGTGGATCAGCCGCCGCCTGGCCGCTGATCCAGCCGATTTTTCAGGCCATCGCCGCCAAGGTCGGCCCGCAGGCTGACATTCCCTGTTGCGACTGGGTCGGCCCGCGGGGCGCCGGACACTACGTCAAAATGGTGCACAACGGCATCGAGTACGGTGACATGCAGCTGATCTGTGAGGCTTACTGGCTGCTCAAGCATGCCGCCGGCCTCGACAACGATGCTTTGGCCAACGTGTTCAACGG
>JBDQOY010000133.1:0-4839 GCA_040260935.1 Pirellulales bacterium | reverse complement strand
GCCGTGGGGCATGCTGCCCCAGCCCACCAGTTGCGTTGAGATCCCCAGTCCACACGAGCAGCACCAACCCGATCAGGCAGGCGGTGGGAACCGCAGGGCGGCAGCTGCGATGGCAGAGCGAGCGAAGCACGTCGGGGGAGGACTCCGGCGGATCGTGACAGCGGCGTGTCCTCCGCGGTGGGGACAGCGTCGGTCAACCTGAACCTCTCGAGCGTACCAAAGGGACCATGCCGATGCGCCTGGCCGCAGGACGGCCGCGGTTTGCTGCGGGAAAACAGCGGTGGCAATCAGGGTGGGTTGGCAAACTCCCCACCGCCGCGGGTGGCTAGCCCCTGCCAGATCTGGAGAGAAATGGTGTCGGTGATCCGGCGGGTTGAGCCGTCGACCATGCCGGTGTTGACCAGGCCGCCGTGATGGCTACGGGCCGTGATTGCAGCAAAGGTCTTCTGGGTGGCACTCTTGCCTTCCTGCTGTGAGTTGTAGTCGATGTCGTAGGTGCTGCCGCCACTGCTCAACGGCACGACCGTGTTCGGGGTGAAGGTGGCGGTGAACCCGGTGTGATGAACCCGGCCGTCCGGCCACTCGGTGTGCCCGGTGTTGCTGTTGGTGTCGGGCCCGAGTTTGTTCTGTCCGCCACTGGCCAAGCCAGCGATCAGACTCGGATCGGTGGGGGGGCTGCCGGCTGGATAACTGCCGCCCGGGTCGGCAGTGTTGCGGACGTACGGCGTGAACGCCTTGACCTCGCTGACGAGGAGCGTTTTGGAGAGCCCGTCAGTAAACATCTTGGCCCGGTAGCGGGAGTTGGGATGGAATGCCCCATTGCCCCCCTGGCCGGTTGCGGGATCGTAGATGAACCAGGTGCCAAAGTTGAAGCCATAGTTTGTTGGGAAAACATAGTCGGCACCATTCTTGGTGCGGTAGAAGCGGCTCACTTCACTGGGGCAGGCGAATGTCTCGATCTGCGTGGCGGCCACAATGCTCCCGTTGCTGCCCTGATCCCACGGTTGTTCCAGATTGATCTGGGACGCCACGCGATCCTCTTCGAGATAGGGCAGGATGCGGCCATGCACGCCCCAGGAACCATTGTTGCTGGTGAAGGCTGTACCGGGCGTATGCAGCATGCTGGGGGGAAAGTAGCCGTTGGCCGAAGCATAGGTATGCGTCGCCAGGACGAGTTGGCGGAGGTTGTTACTGCAGGCCAGCCGACGGGCTGCTTCGCGGGCCTGCTGGACAGCCGGAAGCAACAGCCCTAGCAGCACCCCGATGATGGCGATCACCACCAGCAGTTCGATCAGCGTGAAGGCTGCCGGTGCTGCCGGGAACGGTGCCGGCGGCCGGCAGCGGCTGATTCGTCGCAGCAGATGCGGATGGGAAGGGGGCGGCATGGTGAGGTTCGTTGCAGCAGGCTGTCGGAAAGCAACCTCGCTGCCAGGTTCGGGTGACCGCAGCGTTGCACACCCCATTCTACGGCATCTGCAACGGTGCCCCTCTCGCTTCATGGAGAAATCACGAGCGGCGGGCTGTCCAGCTGACGGGTGTGGTCGCTGCAGAACTGGATGAACCGCTGGTTGGTCTGGTCCTGCGCCTCCATGGTGGCGGCTCCGAATCGTATGGCGGTTGTGATGGCGTGGTCGTCTGTCAGACCCAGCAGGCGGAGGCCGGCCAGGGCCTGCTCCACCCGGGGATCGGCGGTGATCCGTGCCTCGGCGTCTGGCCGGGCATTCCGAGCGTCAACAGTGCTGCGGTCACGCCAGATGGTCGCCCAGTGGTCTGGTGTCGTCAGCACTTCAAAGCGGCTCTCCACCACAACGGTGTGCTGAGTGAGGTTCGTCGTGACACGGGTCGCTCGGAAACGGCCGTCGTGGATCGCCTGGGATCGTGCTGATTGCACCCAGCGATCCTCGGGTGGTGCTGCCGGCGTTGCAGGGTGTCCGTGGGGCTGGTCAGTCGGCACCAGCAGGTTGCTGACTTCGGCCTGCAGCAACTGCGTGATCATCGGCAGCAGTGCCGTTTCTGGAGCGGCCGCATCGAGTCGGACCAGAACATCGCCGGTCCCCTGAAAACTCACCGGGGCCCCATAGGTGTGCTGGAGAAGCGCCAGGCGTGCCTGCCACGGAGCATCTGACTGCGGGAGTGGAGGCAGGCGATCAACCAAGGACGGTGGCTGCTGTGTGGCATCGATGCCAGCTTTGGTGAGGACAGTGGCAAGCCTGTTCTGCGGAAGGGTTTCAACGTCGTCGAGCTGTTCCTGCCAGCCCCATTGCACGAGCCGCCGCCACGCCGGGTCGGCAGGGGTGACAGCCCGGATAGACCGCTTGGGGATTCGGAGCCAGAGGAACTGAAACGGTGGGAGCGATTCGATGGCAAGCAATTGCTGAATCCGCGTCTGTTCACGCTGCAGAAAGACCCGCAGCGGATCGTTCTCTTGTGCCAGCGGTGAGCCGAGGAGGGCATCAAGCCGGTCGCTGAGTTGCCGCCATGCGGTGACGGTCTGCTCGGTGTCTGCGTCGCTGGCTTCCCGCGCCAACGCTGGCTCCCGTGCTTCCAGCCAGCGGCGTTGCACCGCCATCAGGAGTCCATCGGCCTCACCCGTTTTCACCACCTGCCCCCGGAGCACCGTACCGTCAGTGAGCTGGACACGATCAGTCCCTGACGCAACAGCCCAGTCAACGGGCGTGAGCAGGAACAACGCCGCAGCCAGCCAGGGCACGAAGTGGTCCTTCCACCTGGAACGAGGTCTTGCTACGGCAATGCTGTTGTTCACAGCGTTCATCACTCCTCTCGCGGAGGCTTCATCAGGCTCATGCTTCTTGTCACGAAAAATTATCGCGATGATGAAGAGACCCGGCAACGAACATGCCGCTGGCGCATTCCCTCTTTGTCGGATTCCATGCTTCACATCGGGCGATTCGGGGTTGTGACTCCGCTCGGCCAACACGTCCCACCGTCTATCGTGGCGGCCTGACGCAGAACGAGTAGCCTTCTTTTCGGCAGCTTCGTTGAGCATCGTTCATGTCTGCCGGGTTGAGCATGTCGCCGCGGCACTCAAGGCTGCCGGCTGGTAAATCCCATTCCTGTCCGGTGATCATGATGCAGTCGCTTCCCACGTTACTCCGGTCTGCCTCGTCGCCATCTTTCGGTCACGGTGGGGCGAGCCAGTCGCCTGCATTCGAGCCGCCTACGCCCTTCGATCGTTAGAAACCGACAGGCCCCTCATCCTTGCCGTCCTCGTCGAGCACACACCTGAGATCCAAACCGAACAGCGGTACGTGAACGACAACCGCGATTGACGTCACCGCCACCCCTCGATAATCCGCCCCACGCCGAAGGAACACTGCGTTTGAAAACACGGTGCAGTTAGAGATTGAGATACGTAGCGTTGACGGATCGGCACGCATCATCGACGACTGGGACGTTGATCGTGAAGTTGGCTCGTCTACCTCGCCCGGCTTCAGCCAAGACCGAAGAAATCGTCTGATCGAGCAACGCGTCTGGTTCATAGGTCGGAATGATGACGGAAATGACAGAGCGGCTGGTCATGACGGGCTTGGGAGACAGAGGGGGAGATCTCGCGGCATTTCTTGTTCGCGGGGCTTCTTGCTTGTTCGGTTTGGTTACCCTCCTTGGCATAGTGCGGCTGGGGCGGGCAGAGCAGAGGGGATCTTGCCGGAACAGCCACTCCCGAGACAATCACAGATTCAAGAATGGATTCAGTTTCTCCTCGGCAGGGCGAGCAAAAGACAGGAAACACAGATCAGTTCGCTTTGGAGGCACCGTAGGTGGGGTGGCATGATGAAAGTTGTCAATCGCAAGTTGCTAGACATCGTTGTCCTCAGTGGCTTCTTTCTGCTTACTGGGGCTCTGCCGATTGCCGCTGAAATGGTTCCCAACCGGCTCACAGAGGCTGAACGCTGCAGTGGCTGGCAGGTGCTGTTTGATGGCGCAACGCTTGCCGGCTTCAAGGGGTATCGTTCCGATACACCAGGGAAGGGCTGGCAGGTGCAGGATGGCATGATTGTTCGTACTGCTGCAGCGGGTGACCTGCTGACGACTGAGACATTCGACAGTTTTGAGTTGCAACTGGAGTATCGAATCAGTCCCGGTGGCAATAGCGGGCTGATGTTCCATGTGACGGAGGATGACAAGCATCCGTGGCAGACCGGTCCGGAGGTACAGATCCTCGACAATGCCACCGGCAAAGATCCCCAGCAGGCAGGTTGGCTCTACCAACTCTATCGACCGACGCCGCCCAAATGGGTTGCCCGTCTTGAGCAGGCAGCGGGTTTGACTGCCCACGAGGTTATCGATGCCACCCGGCCAGCCGGTGAGTGGAATCACGTTTACGTGCGGGTAACACCAGGGTCGGGGGAGGTCTGCGTCAACGGCGTGAGCTATTATAAATTTGTCATGGGGAGTGACGAGTGGAATGAGCGGGTGGCCGCGAGCAAGTTCGCCAAGTACCCGCAGTTCGGGAAGACCGGACGGGGGCACATCTGCCTTCAAGACCATGGCAATGAGGTTGCCTTCCGATCACTGAAAGTTCGGCGGCTTCCACAGGGCAAGCTACCCCAGGAGCCACATGACGGCATGCTGCCGGTGGCTGCTGTGCCAGCCTTTCCTGAAATAGAGTGGGAGGGCTGGTCGGCTGAATCAGATGATGGCAAGCCGGTACGGCCGCTGCGGCCCCTGCTGTTGACCCACGCCAGTGATGGGTCGGGCCGACGATTTGTGCTGGAGCAGTCGGGCATGATCCACGTGATTGATCCAGCCGGCCGACGGGCCGAGTTGTTCCTCGACCTGCGGGAGGCGACCAGACCCTGGAACAAGGCCAATGAAGAG
>JBDQOY010000132.1:0-3025 GCA_040260935.1 Pirellulales bacterium | reverse complement strand
CTCGCAGAAGCCACGCCCCAGCCTGCGAAGTCAGCCCGTGCTGCTGACCGCGAAGAACCTGCGGTCCCCGCCCCAGTGCCGCAGCCGGCCTCCGCAGGGTCGCCGGAACCTCAGCTGCCGACCGCCGACGCTCCGGCCACACCATCCCCAGCACCGCCCTCGCAGACAACGCCAGCTGCCCGCAGCACGCCGCAACCAGAAGCCGACGAGGAAGACCGCGTGGTTCGGGTCGCCGCCGGCAGCCTCTCCCGGCTGGTCGGCCTGGCCGGTGAGTCGTTGGTGGAAGCCCGGCAGTTGCGCCCCTTTGTCGACTCGTTGCTGGCAATCCGCAGCCACCAGACCGGCCTCTGCGATGCCGTACTTGCAGTGGAGGATGCCCTCCGGGCAAGCAACGCGTCTGTGCCAGCTTCTCAGCTGACCGCCGTGGAGAGCCTGCGGCAGAAGGCTGGCAGCGGGCTGGACAGGCTGACACAACTCATTGAAGCCTTCGAAGGATTCGCCCGCCGCAACGAGGACCTGTCCGAACGGCTTCATCGCGAGGTGATCTTCAGCCGCATGCGGCCGCTCGCCGATGGCATCCCGGGCTTCCCCCGGATGATGCGCGATCTCTCCCGTCAACTCGGCAAGCAGGTGCGGTTCGACGTGCTGGGCGACCAGACCGGCGTTGACCGGGACATTCTCGACAAGCTGGAGGCACCTCTTTCGCATCTCCTCCGCAACGCGCTCGACCATGGCATGGAAACACCCGCCGAGCGGCAAGCGGCAGGCAAGCCGGAAACCGGCAGCATCACCCTTGAAGCTGGCCACCGAGCTGGCAGCCTGACGCTTGTGATCAGCGATGACGGGCGGGGGATTGATGTCGAAAGGCTCCGGCAACGCATCCTCGAGCGCAACCTTGTCACCCCAGTTGTCGCCAGCCGCCTCTCCGAAGCCGAACTGCTCGAGTTTCTCTTTCTACCCGGGTTCTCGACACGGAATTCGGTCACCGAAATCTCCGGACGTGGCGTTGGCCTCGACGTGGTGCAGACCATGATCAAGGGGGTCGGCGGCAGCGTTCGCGTCACGACCCAGCCGGGCCACCAGACCCGCTTCACGCTGCAGTTACCGATCACCATGTCGGTCATCCGGGCTCTGCTGGTGGATATCGGCGGCGAACCGTACGCCTTCCCCCTGACACGCATCGACCAGATTCTCACCTGTCGCCGTGAGCAGCTGGCCTCGGTCGAAGGACGGGAATACGTTGACCACGACGGCACCGCCATCGGCCTGGTTCACGCCCGGGACGTCCTCGACGTGCCGCAGGCCAGCCATGAGATCGACCCCTTCCCGGTGGTCGTCGTCAGCGACCGCGGCCAACGATTCGGCATGGTGGTCGATGCGTTCCTCGGCGAGCGGGACCTTGAGGTTCGCCCGCTCGACCCCCGACTGGGAAAAGTACCCGACATCAACAGCGCCTCACTGCTGGAAAACGGCGACCCCGTGCTGATCATCGACGTCGAAGACCTCGTCCGGTCCATTGATAGCCTGCTGACCGGCCGCGGGCTTTCCCCCATTGATGCCGCTCGCGAAGAACTCGCCAACAGCCGCGTGAAACGCATCCTGGTCGTCGATGATTCAATCACCGTCCGGGAATTGGAGCGGCAACTACTGCAGGCCCGTGGTTATCAGGTCGATATTGCTGTCGACGGCATGGATGGCTGGAACGCCTTCCGGGGCACACCGTATGACCTCGTGGTCAGCGACATCGACATGCCCCGCATGGATGGCATCGGCCTGGTGACACTGATCAAGACTGACGCCCAGCGGAGCAGCGTTCCCGTCGTGATTGTCTCGTACAAGGATCGTGAGGAGGACCGGCTGCGTGGTCTGGAAGCCGGGGCCACCCGCTACCTCACCAAGAGCAGCTTCCACGACGAGACCTTTCTCGACACGATCGTCGAACTTATCGGCGAACCGACCGACTGAAACAGACTCCGCCCTCGATCACAGCCAAGAGTTCAAGAACACTTTGCTCGGCCGCGGGTCCATCAGCCAGCCCAATCACCTGGACACCGATGGGCAACCCGGCACTGCCTCGCTCAGTCGCCGCTGCGGCTCGCAACACGCGATCAGGACTCCACGGTCGTGTCTTCTCCTCGGTTGCCTCAATCCGCGTGACGGGGACAACGCCAGCGGCAAGATCGACTAGGTTTGCCAACAGGCAGGGAGCGGCCGCAGCGACCAGACGGGCAGCAGTGCCATGCCGCAGGGCCGGTAATGACGAGACCGGGCAGAGAATTGCGTCGTACCGTACACGGAGCTGAGCCACCTGCTCGGTCACCTGAAGGCGACGTTCTTTGAGCCATCCCCAGCCCGCCGCCGTCCGGGGGCCAGTCGCCCGCAGGGCGGCCGCCTCGATCCGCTGGCCCAGCCCCGCCAGCAGAGCCCCCAGGGGGGGGCGGATCCTGCGGGGCAGCCCGGCGATACGCAACAGCCGACCGACCGACCGGATCGGGCGGTCAGTGCCAAACAGTTCACGAATGTCTTCTCCGCCGTCCCCCGACAACAGCCCGAACATCAGCCAGGCTGCGTCGACCGCCAGGCTGTCATCGAGCTGATCAACCTGATGGCCGGCCGCCTGCAGGACAGCTGCCGCCTCGGCGACCCCACGACGGACAGCAGCCGCTGGCGAAAAGAGGCCGGCCTCCGGCCAGAGGGCAATTCGTTGCGGCCGGGAGAGGACCGCGGCTGGCTTCGACGGAACGATGCCAAAAGCTGTTGCCGCCAGGGTCAGATCGGCAACCCCAGCGGCCAGAAACCCGGCCCGTGAATTGATCAGATCGAAATTGGGAAGCGTATCGAAGCCGCCCGCATTCCCCAGAGCCGCTGAACGGGGCAGCAAGGCGGCAATGCCACAGGCCTGGGCAGGCTGCCGTACGCTGCCAGCAAGATCATTCCCGATTGCCAGCGGCACCACGCCGGCTGCCACCAGGGCGGCATCGCCACCACTGGAACCGCCAGGCCCACGGTCAGCCCGCTCCGGATG
>JBDQOY010000131.1:0-3448 GCA_040260935.1 Pirellulales bacterium | reverse complement strand
GCCGCGGTGTCGCCATCAAGGGCGATGCCGACCACCGCCAGCCGCTGCGGCCCGTAGCGGGCCTGCAATTCGCGAATCCGAGCCATGTCGACCTTACAGGGCTCGCACCATGTGGCCCAATAATGCACGAGGACCGGCACTCCCTTGAACTGACTGAGCGAGACCTTCTGGCCCTCGACCGTGGTTCCACTGAGGTCCAGTGGCTGCCCCACCGACTGAAGCCGCCGAGACGCCCCCCGGGCTTTTCGGGCAGAGGCCGATTCGGGGTAGCGAGCAACGATGCTGCGATACCGCTCGAGCGCCTCAGCCTCGCGGCCGGAGAATTCGTCGGCAATGCTGATCTGCAACATCGCTTCGGCAGCATCCTCCGCATCAGGATAGTCTTCCACAAATCTGCCAAGCTCAGCCAGCCAGGCCGCCTGAACCTCTTCGATATCGGCCTCCGGCTGCTGCATTCGGCTGGCATACCGGGCCGATGCCAGCCGGAACGCCAGGAATGCCCTGAGGGGATCGTCCTGCTGAAGGCTGTCAGCCAGCCGCTCCAACCGGTCGATACCATCCGGCAACGTCTCCTCTTGGGCGGCGGCGGCCAACGTCTCAGCCAATTGCCGCACCCAAAACTCACGTTCGGCCTCAACCGCCGCTTTAACGACCTCTTCGAGGACGGCCACCTGCCGGGCTACGAGTTTGCCCCGGGCCTCGCCAGAACTGGCTTCGAGGTCCTCCTCAATTGTTCGCAGTTGATCCATCAACGGTTTGAGTTGTTCGTTGGCAACAATGTTGGCTGGCACCGCAGTCGCACTGCCACGGGGGGAGAACAGCGAGAACGACTCCGTCACCACCCCACCTCCGTCTGGCAGTTGGGGCAGATCGAGCGGACGCCACACCCGACCGCAGCGGAGAAGCGACCCGACAAAGACCTGCCCGCCACCAACGCCATCCTCCTCCGTGAGAGCCACCACGTTATCGTAGGCCAGCACATCAGCCGTGGCATCGTCCCCACCTTCAGGCACCACGCCGGGCAGGCCGGCCAGCATGGCGGTCCAGCGGGTCTTGGACGACAATGACTGTTGCTGTTTGGCAAGAGCGGGAAAGTCTCGGGCCGCCGCCGCAACGCGGGCAACAGCCTGCTCAAGCAGCGAGCCCGCCAGCCCCGCCTTGATCAGATCGTCCCGCGAAGGCAGCAGGCGGAGAAACCTTGCTGCGTCCCGCTCTCGCAGGGCACCCACAATCTCAGCGGTCGCTTCTTCGGCCGAGAGCACCCTCCATTCGTCGAGCACATTGTCCTCATTCGCATCAACGCCCCAACGCGATCCCGCCGCCCCCAGCCACCGCGACTCATCAGGCTTGGCATTATGGTCGGCGTCGATGTCGCGATAGACCTCCATGCCATTGCGGTAGTAACTCCACTGGTCCACCACCCGATTGTCATTGGTGTCAGCAAAGCGGCGGAGCAGTGTTCCATCGGCGGCCCGCACGACCCAGGCAGTCATCTGCTCAGTCTTTTCCATCGACAACGTGGCCGACGCAGCCGCGGACGCATCAGGAATGTCGTAGTCAACCTGCTGCCTCGGCTTCAGCCCGAGGGCGTATTCAACCGTTGGCTGGGCAGCAGCCAGCGGGGTCGCAGCCAGGGCAATGAGCAGCCCTGACAGCCGACAACCGACCGAGGCAGAGAGACCGGTGAACCGGCAGGCGGGAAACGAGAAGGCGAGGCGTGGCATCGGTGGGGGAGACTCCTTTCAGACCAAAATGGCACCGCAGGCACCCGTGAACGGCCTCGGGGGCACCTGAGTGACCGGCAGCCTACTCTGCCCGTGGGTGTGCCGTCAGCGCCGACTCGTCAGCCGGGCCGGTGGCCCACTGGCCCGACCAGACGGTGCGGAGCCCCGGGCGATCAAGGGGCTCAAGCCGGGGAGAAACTGCCGGGAAACACGTCAACGCTTGCATGCACTCCAAACGTGGCCTATTTTTCAGGGCGTCGCTGGCCCACGTGGGGCCGCGACGCTGTGGGCTTTGGGCGCGCGTAGCTCTGTGGGTTAGTGCGCCTCCCTGTTCTGGTGGAGGTCCCTGGTTCGAGTGCAGGGGCGCGCACTCGCCGCCAGTCGGCCTGCTCGCATCCGCCGACCGGGGCAACCCTGTATTCCGTAGCTGAATCCGAATGGAGAACGCAGCGGCTCAAGGGGACGTAGCTCAATTGGGAGAGCACCGCCTTTGCAAGGCGGGGGTTGAGGGTTCGATCCCCTTCGTCTCCACTTTTATTTCTCGTTCGGCGGGCGGCCCGCCGTGGCCGTTGGCTTTAGGTGAACCTACCGCCGGAACCGCCAGTCCTCAGCCTCGGCACTTGACCAGGGCATGTTCCAGCAGGTCCGCCACCGGCCGCTGAACCATGCCGCACTAGGCAGGCCGCGGTCACGCCGGAATAATGCCCGCCTTCCCCACACCGGCCAGCGGTCCTGCGTCGGCCACACCCCGCCTTCCGGCCACAGGTATCCTCGCCTCTCGGCCTCACTCCTCTTGGACCTACTCATGGCCTCAGCTCCGTCTCCCGCTCCCGCCAGCCCCACCACCCGGCGATCCGACATCCGCAACGTCGCCATTATCGCCCATGTCGATCATGGCAAGACCACACTTGTCGACTGCCTCCTGCGGCAGAGCGGCCAGTTTCGCAGCAACCAACTCGAGCGGGAACGGATTCTCGACTCCGGAGACCTGGAGCGGGAACGCGGCATCACCATCCTGGCCAAGAACATTGCCCTGGAATGGCAAGGGGTGAAAATCAACCTGATCGACACGCCCGGGCACGCCGACTTCGGCGGCGAGGTCGAACGCGTGCTGCGGATGGCCGACGGCGCGTTGGTCCTCGTCGATGCCGCCGAGGGCCCGATGCCCCAGACCCGCTTCGTGCTGGGCAAAGCCCTCGAAGCCCGCCTTCGACCGGTGGTGATTGTCAACAAGATCGACCGGCCGGACGCCCGCCCCGCAGAGGTGCTCGATGAAATCCTCGAACTGTTCCTGGAACTGGGCGCCGATGACGACCTGGCCGACTTTCCCTTCCTCTACGCGTCCAGTCGGGACGGCTTCGCCTCGGACGATCCAGCTATCCGCGCTGGCAGTATGCAGCCGTTGCTCGATCTCATCCTTGAAAAAATCCCTGGGCCGGAGGTCGCGCCAGAGGCACCTCTGCGGATGCTTGTGACCACCCTCGGCTGGTCTGATTACGTTGGCCGAATCGCTGTCGGCCGGATTGAGTCTGGCCGACTCACCAAAGGTGCTGCCGTGCTGCGGTCAACGGCGACGGGCGAGCTGGTCGCTGCCAAGGCGAGTGGACTCCAGGTCTTTGACAAACTCGGACGCGTCGACGCCGACAAGGCAACCGCAGGCGACATTGCCGCCGTCAGTGGCATTGAGCCGATTGAAATTGGCGACACCCTCTGCAGTCCTGACG
>JBDQOY010000130.1:0-4267 GCA_040260935.1 Pirellulales bacterium | reverse complement strand
TTGCAGTGGAGCGTCGAGACCGGCGGCGAGATCTCCGGAGGCCCGACCATCCTGGTCGATCAGAATCCCCCGGTTGTTCTCGTTGGGTCGCAGGACGCCAGGCTTCTCTGCCTGCGGCTGGCCGATGGAGCAATCGTCTGGTCCCATGAGATCGCCGACCAGATCCGCTGCTCCCCCACCATTGGTCAGAGCCCCACCGGCCCACAGGTCTTTCTGGCTGGCTGTGACGGTCGGCTGCACATCATTGATGTCACGACCGGAGCCGCCGTTGCGGAGGTTGTCATCGGCGGCCCCACCGGCACCACGCCGGCCGTGGCCGATTCGCGGGTTTTCTTCGGCACGGAAGGTGGGCAGTTCTTTGCGATCGACTTCGTGGCGGGCACAGTTGCCTGGCAGCAGCAGGCGGCAGCAGGCGGCTCCGCCTACCGGTCAAGCGCGGCCGTCGCCGATGATCTGGTGGTTGTCGGCTCACGGGGACGCTGCGTCGAAGCCTTCGCGACGGCTGATGGCTCGCGGCGGTGGCGACAGCCCGTCCAGGGCCGTGTCGATGCCTCGCCCGTCATCATCGGAACCAATGACGAGGCTGGTGACGGGATCATGCCGGCGGTGGTGGTTGCCGATGGGGCCGGCAGCATCACGATGCTTCGTCTGGCTGATGGCAGTCCCCTCTGGGAATTTGACGCCGGTGGGCAATTCGCCGGCTCGCCAGCCGTTGTCACCGATCACCTGCTGCTGGCCAACGAGGACGGAACCCTCTGGTGCTTTCGAACCGCAGCCCCACCGCCCGCAACTCCACCAGCGGGCGGCACCCACTAGGGAGCATCTGCGACACAGACTGGTGTGCACTCAGGACGAATAAGGAACTCTGACATGGCGTGGCAGCAACAGACCATTCGCCTGGCGGCTCGGCGTCGTGGGTTTCATCTGATCACGCCAGAAATTGAGCGGGCGATCGACGGTCTGCAATTGGTTTCAGTCGGACTGCTGCACCTGTTCCTGCAGCACACCTCGGCCAGCCTGTCGATCAACGAAAATGCCGACCCCGATGTGCCGGTTGACCTCGAGATGGCCTGCGGCCAGATCGTTCCGGAAACCCTGCCCTATCGCCACACCTGCGAAGGACCGGACGACATGCCAGCCCATGTGAAGGCCGCCCTGCTCGGCTCGAGCCTGACGATTCCGATCAGTCAGGGCCGGCTCTGCCTCGGCACCTGGCAGGGCGTCTACCTCTGCGAGCACCGCAATGCCGGCGGCCCCAGACGCCTGGTTATCACCCTCCACGGGGAACTGGGGGATCTGGCCGGGGATTAGCGGCCTCCCAGACTGACCACCAGCCTGGCGGAAAAAAAACCGATCTGCAAAACGAATGCCGAGCTTTGATTTCCGCAGGAGCATCCCGCAGAAATGCCCACAAAACGCTGATAGGAAAAAATTTTCCAGAACCGGCAGAACCAAGGCTCTGCCAGTTCCGTACTATTTCCTGCGCTCGCGGTGGGGAGATCATTCGATTGCCCCACTGCCAGGCCACAGGAGGAACAACACCATGGCACGAAAAGACACACTTTTAAACCTCCACGCGATTCTCGTTCGTCGTCGAGACGCTTTGCGGAACGCCTTGGCAGGTGACCTGACACTGCTGAAAGAACTGCGGAGTGAGTCTCCCGGGGATCTCGGGGACGCCGCCGTTGACTCCACCCAGGACGAGATCAGTTCCCAACTCGCCGAGGTCGAGGCACGCGAACTCGGGTCGATCGAAAACGCGCTGGAGCGAATGAAGGACGGCACCTACGGCACCTGCGAATACTGTGGCGGGAAGATTCCGCTGGCTCGGCTTCAGGCCCTTCCCTACGCCACGATGTGCATTGGGTGCCAACGGGAAGAAGAAAAATCGGGGTGGGCCGGTGAGCACGGCCGCAACCTCGAGTACGACGTCTCGTAGTTGTCCTGCCAACCGGGCCGGTGGCCTCCCTTCCCATGACGGGATTCTCGTAGCGGGGTTTACCGGCACGGCAACGGCTGCTGCTCGCGAACACCTGTGGCCTCCAAGCGTCACCAGGGCGACCTCCTCGTCTGGGAAAGATGGCCGTTCCGGCCCGTTGCCGCGAGGTATAATCTCCCATGGTCCCAAGGAAGCGTGTGGAGAGGCAGGTTCACCATGACGGTGTATTCGCGACGATTGCCCGGATTCCAGCGGAGCCGGCTGGCTCGCTGCCAGAGCAGTTGGGTGACTGCGTGCCTGGCACTTTTGATAGTCACACCGCTTTTCGGTGAAGAATCGTCAGCACCGCTGCGACCGATTCAGCCCGCAACGGTTGTGCGGAGCGACCGTATTGACCCCCGTGGAAGCAGTCGCCTGAGCCTCAACGAGCGGGATCTTCTCTACGACGAACTGGCCCGCGATGCCCGTCCGCTCGAGCAACAGAGCCGGCAACTCCATCGCCTCTCGCTGCTGCTTCGCCCCAGCGTTGTCCACATTGAGGCCCACAAGTCGAAGCAGACGAGCCGAGGCAACAGCTACGATCATCAGGATGAGGCCGGCTCTGGTGTGATCACCCGTCTGGACGACCGCACGGTGATCCTGACCAACCGCCACGTCATTCATGGGGCTTCCCTCGGCGCCATCGCCATTCGTCTCGACGATGGCCGTGAAATCAGCCCGGCACAGGTCTGGACCGATGCCGGCACCGACATCGGCGTCATGCTCGTCGAAGAGACCGATCTGCCGCTGGCCCGACTCGCCGCTGACGATGCTGCTCAGATCGGCGACCTGGTCCTCGCCATCGGGAGCCCGTTCGGCCTGCCCTACTCGGTCACGCTGGGCATCATTTCTGCCAAGGGACGCCGGGATCTCAACGTCGGTGAAGGGGCCGTTCGCTACCAGAACTTCATCCAGACCGATGCTGCCATCAATCCTGGCAACAGCGGCGGTCCGTTAATCAACCTCCGGGGTGAAGTGATTGGGCTGAACACCTGCATCGCCAGTCACTCCGGAGGCAACGAAGGCATCGGCTTCACCATTCCCATTGCCATGGTGAAGTTTGTCGCCGGGCAACTCCTCACCCGCGGTGCAGTGTTGCGCGCCTACCTGGGGGTCTCACTCGACAACACGTTCAATCTGGCGACGGCCCATCGCCTTGGCCTGACCCGGCCGGCCGGGGCCCGGGTGACTGGCATCACCCCCCGGTCACCGGCCGAAGCGATCGGCCTGCAGCCGAACGATGTCATTCTGGAATTTGCTGGAGAACCGATTGAGGATGACGATCACCTCGTCAGCCTTGTCAGCATGACCCCCACCAATCAGCAGGTCCGGTTGCGGGTCTTCCGAAACGGCCAACCGTTGTCACTCGAGGTGACGGTCGCCGCCAGAGAATCCTTCGAATCAGAGGCCGCCAGCAGGGCCTCACCCCGTTGATCGACACCTTGGTGAGTTGCTGACCGGCGGACTGCACTGGCTGGCAGCAGCCAACTCAGCGCTGACTACGTCTGCGAGCACGCTGCCAGTTGCCGGAGCGTCTCTGCAGCGGCGCCCGAATCGATCGCCTGCTCAGCCCGAGCACGAGCGGCGGGAAGGTCTGCTGCCAGCCCGGCCGCCCAAAGAACCGCTGCGGCGTTGAGAACAACGATGTCCCGCCCGGGACCTGGGGCTCCGGTGAGGAGCCGTCGAATACAGGCCGCACTCCCGGCGGCATCCTCCACGAGCAAGGCATCGCGGGCGGCGGCAGGGGCTGTGGCCAGGCCAAAGTCCTCCGGAGTCCACCGGTGGCGAGTCAGGCCTTGCGGCGTGACATCCAGGACCTGGGTCGGGGCAAACAGGCCAACTTCATCCACGCCGTCCTCCGAACAGACAATCACCGCCCGGGAAAGGCCCACCAGTCTGGCGGCCTCCGCCAGAGCCTCCTCCGCACCAGGGCGGCCGACGCCAATCACCTGCACCGTCGCACCGGCCGGATTGCACAACGGCCCAACCAAATTGAAGACCGTCGGCCGGCCAATGCGGCGCCGCACCGGGCCAACAGTGGCCATAGCGGGATGGTGTGCAGGAGCAAAACAGAAACAGATGCCCACCCGTTCCAGGCAGTCACGGGCCGTTTCAGCAGACGCCTCAATCTGAACACCGAGTGCCTCCAGCACATCGGCCGACCCCGTCTTGCTGGAGACGGCCCGGTTGCCATGCTTGGCCACCGGCAGACCCGCCGCCGCCACCACGAGGGCCGCTGCGGTGGAAATATTGAACGTTCCGGAGCCGTCTCCTCCGGTGCCACAGGTG
>JBDQOY010000129.1:0-2508 GCA_040260935.1 Pirellulales bacterium | reverse complement strand
GCTGCCGCGGGGCGAGCCGGTCGCGAATCGTGGCGGTCGGTAGCAACGGCGGAAAGGTCAGTGGAATGATGCTCCGGCCAGCGGCAAGCTGGTCGATCCGCATGCCCAGCGATTCAGCAGCAGTGGCATACCGCTGCCACTGCTCCGGACCACCCGGGTCGGTCTCTGCTGGTGGGTCGGTCTTCGTGGCGGCCTGCATGTCCCGGCTCAGTTGATCGCGGCAGGCCTCCAGTTCGGCCAGCGTGGTGGCGACGTCAGGAGCCTCGGCCAGGATCGCCTTGCGAGCCGTCGCTGCGTCTTCGGTTGCGGGACGCGTCAACACGTGCAGCAGGCCATCGCGGCGACCGCCGAGGTCACGGTCGGTCAGCCAGCGATTGCGACGGGTCGCTTCCGTGACATCGAGCCAGGCTTCATCACCACGACTGCTGGTCTTCTGGATGGCCGCGGCGACTCCCAGCCAGATCTCGAACGAGGCTGCCTGGTTGGTCGACATGACAGCGAGCGCCTCGAGCGGATCGGTGCGGACGAGGGCGGGCTCAGGGTCCCCGAGAAGGTTTTCGAAGAGTGCGCTGGCTTCTCGGTCAGAGAGCCCCGACTGGCCGGCGGCGACCGCCTCAGTCAAGAGGTGCGTCTGAAAGAGTCGTGGGGAGCGGCGGCGGGCAAGGCCGAGTGCCTTTGCCAGTTTGGGGTCGCCAGCGGCCCGGTTGCCGTTGCAGTAGTCGATCAACGCTGCGGCATAGGCGGCATGCCCACCGCACCAGCCCTGGCCCAGGTCTCCCCGCAGCAGCCGCTGGTCGACTTCTCCGAGCAGCCGGGCGGCGGCCTGTCGATCCCCGGCCTCAGCGAGGGCCTCGGCCGCCAGGATCCGCAGCCGCGTGGAGAAGCTGGGGAGGGTGTCACCCGCCCAGTCGGCTGCTGCTGTGAGCATCGGAGGCAGGCCGGCATCACCGGCAAGGCAGGCGGCCACCAGCCAGCGACAGGCTTCTTCGAGCGCCCGGGCGTCGGCCTGCGCGGCTGCTGAGTAGGCGGCAGCCTGAAACACGGAGGCCGCTTCGGGCCACTGCTGTTCAGCCAGCATGATTCGGCCACTGGTCAGAAGGGCCCAAGGAGTCAGGGGATGGTCGAACTGAGCCTCGGCCAGCAGGCCACGCTTGAGCAAGGGCAGGGCCTGATCGTTGCGGCCCTGTGACCAATACACGATGCCGAGGCAGACATCGATCCAGGCCTGCGAGAAGTGCCCGGCGGGAACGGGGTTCCGTTGCAGCCAGGCAGAGGCCTTTTCGAGTGACAGTCCACCTTTGGCAAGCGGGCCGAGCAGATGGCCGCGACGGTGAAGACTGATGGCCAGCGACCGCATGATCTCGTGGGGCCGTAGTGGATAGTCAACCGGGGTCGAAAGGACGCCGCCGTTGTCGATCACACTGCGGGGATCGGACGACCCCAGGCGAATCGGCATGCGGTCGGGAAGTGCTGCGGGAATGGTTGGCCGCGGCGGCTGTCCCCAGAGTCGGGGTGGCCTCGCGTTGGCTTGCAGTGGTTGCGTGGGGAAGCGGACATCGAGCAGCCAGTCGCCATGAGAGACGGCGTGCAGGATCGCCTCGTCATAGTGGCTCACGGCCTCGCGGAAGCGGCCGAGTTCGTAACAGCACTCGCCGAGCATCGTCGCAGCGGCTGCGGAATCGATCCAACGAGTGGTGCCAACCTTGAAGCAGTCTTTGTACTCGGCTTCTGCCAGATCGAGGGCTTCGGTGAAGGAGCCATTTGCGAGGGCGACCTGGGCCAGGTCATAGGTCTGCCGGGGCATCGTGCGGCCTCCGCCTGCGGCGAGGCCAGGCACCAGCACCACCTGCCCGACGCAGGTCGGCTGGCCATGTCCCAACAGCAGGCCCGTCAAGGCAAGCCCGAGGCAACAGGATCGGATCACCGCAGGGTTCCAGCAAAGAAGCGTGATGAAGAACGAGGAGCAGGCTGCCCCAGCACCAGACGATACCGCGTCCATCAGCCAGCGGGCAAAGCCGGCCGGTGCCGCCTGTGGCGATATGACGATGAACGGAGTGACTCGCAGGCCACCACGGCGGACTCACCCGGATGGAACCGGATGGGTAGGGGGAGGTTCACGGGGCAGGTGTGAAACTGGGGCGGTATGGAGAGGCAGGCAGTCCGGTTGGGCTGATCGAAGGGAAAATCGGAATTGCCGAAAGTTTGCCGATCAGGCTGGTCGATACCCCTGGTAACCCCTTGGAGGTGATCCGCCATGGACCCCACGCTCGTCACGCCCGCAGCCTTCCGCATCTGGTTTCGCAGCAGTCTCCTGCTGGCGGTGGCTGGTGCGGGTGTTTCGCTGACTGGCTGTCAGGTGGATGTCGGCGGGCAGACGCTGCCCAGCGCCTACTACCTGCAAGATGACATCCAGTACTTCCCGGCAGGCCCCGAGTTCAAACTGTCGAAGGAAGCAGCGGCGCTCAAGGAGTACCGCAATGAGACCGGCGGCGGGCATTCGCCCTCGTG
>JBDQOY010000128.1:0-2981 GCA_040260935.1 Pirellulales bacterium | reverse complement strand
GTCTTGGCCTCCCGCTTCAATCTGCTTGGCACGCAGGTTTCTCATCGTCGCAGCTCCGCTGTCTCACTGAGGGCATTGTTCTGGGACGCCTGCCGACGCTGGCTGCCGACCGCTGGCAGTCGCTTTACGTCGTCAGACTGCTTCTTGAGGCGGGTGCCCAATCCACTACCAGCCAGCAACTGTTCAAGGTCGGCCCGGCGTCCAGCGCCATCGGGTGTCTCGCTGAGAATCAACTCAGGCTTCCAATAGAGCCGGTCACCGGCAATCCCCCAGCTATCGACCCGCCGGCGAATCGCAGCCACCAGTGAGTCGATCGAGTCGACCGTTCGCTCGAAGACCGGGATTCGCACCACGACCCGACGGCCGGCCTCATCGAGAAGGCGCAGTTCATCGCCGGCACACTCAAGCTGAATTGGCCGTGTGAGCGGAATGTACCGCTGTGACGTGGCAAAACTGGCCCAGTCGCTCCCGCGGATACCCGCCAGTGACTCACACCCCTGACTAGACTGTCCAGCGGTTTGAGCCTGCCCGCCTCCCGCCTGCTGACCGCTGGCTCCTGCCTGTTGGCTGCCAACTGAAAGGCACAGGGGCATCTGCGGACCACCTGGTGTGCCACCACCGCCACCTGACGCCGCTGCACTTGCGCTCGGCGATTCTCCGTCGCCACCACCGCTCCCGTTTGCGTTCCGGCCCACACCGTGCGGTGCCGCGCCACCCATGCCAAATTCCTCTGCCCCAGCACCAGCGGAACCAGAACCGGCCATCTGACCTCCAGCCGCATCTCCTCCCTGCGAGGACGCAGACGCATACTGCCCTGTCACACCGGACACCTCCGCAGACGGCCCCTGGCTGTCCTGTCGGCCAGCTGCCGCAAAGTTCCCCGGTTGATTCGTGCCAGCACCACGACCTGACATCCCGTTCGTGAGCACACCGGCGACTCCTTCGCTCGTATCGCTCCCCAGGGAAGCGACACCCGCAAGTTGGCTATCACCAGCCCCAGAGCCATGCTGTCCAAGCCCGCTTTCTCCAAAGCCACCTTGACCAACCCCGCCCGGGGCTGTCCCGGCTGCCAGCGGTCGACCAGCAGGCGAACGATTCATAGCAGCACTCACGGCCTGACCGGCGTCTCGTCCGGCACCACCGCCAGAGCCGTCACCGTTGCCGGCTCCTCCGAGACCATTCACGCCGCGTCCAGCACCTGCCCTGACACCACCCTGGGCAGACTGCTGATTGGCCCAATCCCAACGAGACTGATCACCAAGTACGGTCGGTCCGCCATCGGCCACCACGCCGCCTCGCACCGACGACGCCCGGTACTGCTGCCCCGCCGGCTTGGCACGTCGCACCGCCGAGCGAGTCTGGGCTAGCCAGGCGAGTCGTTCTCGTGCCTCATTAATGGCCTGCATCTCCACGTCCTTAAGGGCGAGGTCCCTCTCTGGAAAGGCGATGGTCCAGTCTTCGTCAATGAGTTGATACCCAAAGTCACTCCCCCATGATGCGATCGCCTCGCGGGCTGCATAGTAAGCCATCACACCCGAGGGTCGCACCAGCAGCAGCGGGTAGGGGCGAAGAGCCGGGTCATCTTCCCGAATCGCCTGACGGGCGAGGTATTCACGAGCCGCCCGAAGCGCACTTGCCAGCGGGTTGCCCGGTCCGGAGGGCCCCTCAAAGTCATCCGGATTCAGACGAATGCCCTCCGGCTGCAGAAAGACACCATCCAGCGAACATTCAATAAAGAGGGGTCGACGGTGGGTGCCGGACTTGCCTTCATAAGGAACGACGGCATAGGCAGGTGGCCGTGAGTCTCGCTCTCGTCGTGCCTCATCGAGGCTTTCTCGGGCTGACTTGAGCTCATCCTCCAGGCGGGCCAGTTCATCCTCATCGGGCAGCACTGAGTCAGCATCGGCTGCCAGGCGAGCGTCGATCTGCTGCAACTCTTTCAGCTCATCGGCCAAGTTCCGCGAATGCTCTTCGATGCCAGCCAACTGCAGCCGCAACGCCTCGAGGTCGGCTCCGGTCTTCTGCCGCATGGCGGCAAGCTGCTCAAGACGCCACTGCAGATTGTCTGCGACCAAGCGAAGCTCTGCCGCCTGCTCGCGGGCCTGCTCATCGGCGACCTGCTGGTCCTGCTGTTTGGCGGAGTATCCGAACAGAACGAGCAACACCAAGAGCGCGCCCATTGTGCACAGCAGCACCGCCAGGAAGGGAAACAGCGAAATCGCCGCTCCCTCCCGGATCCGAGACCGATTCATGCGACCTTTCCAACAGAGGCAGAAGCGGCACCATCGAGGTGGCTCCGATGCGACTCCCTGGCACGTGCTGCGAGCAACTGGGTTGCCGCTGAGAGTGAAATCACCGCCTCCTCAAAACGTCCCGTAGCCGTGACGGCAGCCAGGTTGTTTTCCAGAGACCGCTCCAACGAGGCGATCTCGTCGAGCATCGACACGACTCTTTCGAGCGTCGCGGTCTGCCCAACCAGTTTCTCCTGATGCCTTTCCAGCGCCACCACCGCAGCATCCATTGTCTGCGCCGCCTGCTCCCAGCGACCGTCCCGCTCACCTGCCAGTTCCCGATGGGCGGCAACCAGTGATTCACGCCAGGTCGCCAGAGTTTGATCGAGTGACTCTGCCAGCGTCTCACGCAAACGATCCGCCAGGCCGGCGAACACGCCTTCCAGACTACCGGCGGCAACCCGCTCAAGTTCCTTCCACGAGTTGGCCTGCGCTTCAAGCAACTGGGCTGAACTGCGGCCGACAGCATCTCCCAGCCGTGCTACCGCCAGGGCCGATCCATCGGCAACACCATCAGTTTGAAAGCGGCCGGCCAGCATGTCCCAGGCCCGGTTATCCACTTGTTCCAACACCGCATACTCACTTCGCTCGACTAAAAACTGGACAAACATCAGCAGCATTGACAAGGCCAAAGCGGTAGCCGTCGTATCGAAGGCAGTTCCCAGTCCTGCCACAACGCCAGAGATATTC
>JBDQOY010000127.1:0-8959 GCA_040260935.1 Pirellulales bacterium | reverse complement strand
GCCATAAAGGTTGTTGGGGGTGAGGTGGGGGAACATCCGTGGCGTCGAGGTCGGCGTGTTGACTGAGTTCCTCTTCGCCCTTTTCGTATTCAACGATGCCAATCTCGTCGCGGAAGATGATGTTCTTCCCACAACCTGGGCATTGGCTGATCTGCCCCGCGGTCGCCACAAATTCTTGGCTGCATTCCGGGCAGCGTCGTGGTTTTTCAGGCGACAGTGACATGGCGAGATGGTGGCTCGACTGGCAGGCTTATTCCCTGGCCTCCCACGAACCACCGGTAGGACAGGTGGTGAAATCAGCGGAGGCCTCCATTTGAGGGAGTGTAGCAGAAGGCCAATTCCCCGGGAAAATTAACATGATAATGTCATCCAAGGCAGTCGTCCCCCTCCTGGCGGCGATGGCCCAGGGGGCCATCGCTCGATAAGAAATCGGCGTGGTCCCCAGAAATCGAGTTGGCAAGTCCGGGGGGGCATGGTAGAACGTTCGGCGTCCGACTGACTTTCGTCTGCACTCCGAAAAGATCGGGAGTTGCGGTCTGTGCGACTGGCGATCGTCTTGTGTCGATGGTTTTGGTTCAACTCCCGATGTTTTGAGGTTAGAAGTTTTTATGGCTCGGAAGATTTACGTGGGGAACCTGCCATGGGCGACCACGTCCGCCGATTTGGAGGCGATGTTCGCCGAACACGGCGCAGTGCAGTCGGCGGAAGTTATTTCAGATCGCGAGACCGGTCGGTCCCGTGGTTTTGGTTTTGTTGAAATGGAGTCGGATGAAGGCCTGCAGGCTGCCATCTCGGCCCTTAATGGTCATGAAATCAATGGCCGCCCCCTGACGGTCAACGAAGCCCGCGAGCGGACTCCCCGTCCCGCTGGTGGTGGTGGTGGACGTGGCTACGGTGGTGGCGGCGGACGTGGCTACGGTGGTGGTGGCGGCGGTGGCCGTGGCTACGGCGATCGCTACTAATCCAGAATTCTGTTGTTCCAGTTGTTGACTGACGGAAGCGTCAGGATGAGAACCGGAAGACAGGATGTCCACTCAGAAAAAGATGGGGACCGGTTCGTTGAACCGGTCCCCGCTGATTTCTGAAGCCCACGTGCAATTTTCGGTTCTGCCGCTAGACTAATTGTTCCGCGTTAGCGGTGCCCTTAAGGAGATTTGCTGGCAGGCAGAGGCCGGTGAAATGCTTGGGTTCCAGGTCGCTATCGACGCAACTGAAGCCGACCGGTTCCAGGAGGCGGAAAAACCTTTCCCCCTATTCGCTCGCACGAAACACAAGTTCTGAGCCAAGAACGAGACGAAACCAAGAACGAGACTTAGAAGTAGAGAACAGACATGAGTCCAATGCCCGGCAAGAAGCGGTTTTCGAAGACACCCCGCAAGCGATCCAAGCCCAAGCCCAAGATCAAGAAGAAAGACCCGATCTTTATTGATGGAGTTCGGCCTCGGCCCATGTACGTCGATTACAAAGACCTCGACCTGCTTGGGAAGATGGTGAACCGTCAGGCCAAGATCATTGGTCGTCGCAAGACCGGCTGCACCGCAGCGAGCCAGCATGCCGTCACCCGAGCTATCAAGCGGGCACGGTTCATGGCGCTGCTGCCTTACGTCGCGGACTGACGCGCGGCATCGTAAGCAATGTCAACGGCTGCATCTCTGCCAGAGTGGTTTCGCTGTCGGAGGCTCGTTGAGTTTCGCGATACGGACGCAGCAGGGATTGCTCACTTTTCGGCATTCTTCTTTTGGATGGAGTCGGCTGAGCATGCCTTCTTGCGGCATCTCGGACTCCACGTGGTTGACCACGCTCCGGAGGATGCCGATGACCTTCTGGCTGAACTGGCGCCGGTGGGCACGAACAAGCCGCATGAGCCACTTGAAGTGAGTTGGCCGCGTGTCTCGGTGTCAGCAGACTATCGAGCGGCCGTCCGGTTCGGTGAAGAAGTTGAGGTCGCGGTTGGGGTTGTTGAAGTCGGTGCCTCAAGCGTGACCTATGCGTTTCGGTTTGAGCGGCAAGGGCTGTTAGTCGCCACCGGCAAGGTGGTGGCAGTCCGCTGCCTCATGCGGCGAGGCCAAAAGCCTCTGCCAGTACGGATTCCGCCGGGTGTTGTCAGCCGCCTCAGGAACCACCTGGTGCCTGCTGCTGCGGCTGAGGCATCTTGATCACTGTTGCAGGGCATTGGAGACACTGCCATGCTCGAAGTCGACTCGTTGTCGAAATCGTTTCCGACGCCAGCAGAGCCGCTTGTTGTGCTTGAGGGCATAACCTTCACGGCAAAGGCAGGTGATCGTCTGGTGGTGACCGGTCCAAGCGGTTCAGGGAAGAGTACGTTGCTTGCCATCATTGGCGGGCTTGAGCCGCCCACCGCCGGGCGGGTTTGTCTCAATGGTGTCGATCCCTATCAGCTCACGCCGGCTGACCGTGCGCATTTTCGCAACCAGCAAATCGGCATGGTCTTTCAGGAGCATCACCTCCTTGAAAGCTGCACGGCGCTCGACAATGTCTTACTGCCGGTGATTGCATCGGGGAACGCCAATGCAGAGCAGGTAAGCCGGGCGCAAGAGTTGCTTGTGCGGGTTGGCCTCGCGGGCCGGCAGGGTCATCTGCCGGCAGAGCTGTCAGGTGGAGAACGCCAGCGGGTGGCAGTGGCCCGAGCTGCGATGCTCAGTCCTGCCGTGCTGTTGGCTGATGAGCCAACCGGCCAACTCGATAGCCAGTCGGCCGCTGGGGTGATGGATCTCCTGACAACGCTTGTCGATGAAGTGAGCGGGTTGCTGGTAGTGGTAACCCATGACACAGCGGTGGCAGAACAGGTGGCCAGTCATTCGCAGGGCCGACAGTTGCGAATGCTGGACGGACGGCTGGTGTCATGAGGCAGCAGCTGCAGCGGTCCGCTGCTGGCCTCCGCAGCCTTTCGGCACTCAGCCTGAGAGTCGCTGGACACTGGCGGACACATCTGTTGGCTGTCGCGGCTGCCGCCGCAGTGATGGCGATTACGATTGTCGGTAGCCTTGGCGTCGGCGATGCCATCCAGGAGGGGTTGCGTCGGCTGGCGCAGGCTCGGCTTGGCAGTGTCGCGGCAGCTGTGGTCGGACCTGAATGGTTTCGGGCTGAACTGGCCGACAGGTTCGCGGAGAAGCTTCGTGATGCGGGGGTGCCAGCAGCCGTCGTGCCTGCGGGCCTGCTTTCCGCCACCGTTGCTCGGCCAGCGGAGGACGGTCGGGGCCCGTCGAGGAGCGTCGCGATTCTGCTGGGCTGCGACAGGCCAGCTGAGCTTGGATTTCGATTGCCGCCACCAGTTGTTGGGGACGGGGTTGGCCTCAGTCAGGGCCTGGCGGCAGCACTTGGGCTGGCCGTGGGGGATTCCGTTCTGCTTCGCGTTGCTGAGGGCTCAGCCGTGCCAGCCGATACGCCGCTGGGGCGGCGGAGTGGACGCAGTCGGTCTCGACGCATGCGGGTCACTGCACTGCTGCCACCTGGCAGTGTGGGCGACTTTTCTTTGCGGCCGGCTGAGGCAGCAGCCGGCGTTGCGCTAGTTTCTCTCGCTGTCGTTCAAGATTTGCTCAGCCAGCCGGCGCGGGTGAACGCTGCATTTGTGGTTCCTGAGACAGAGTCCGGTGGAAGCGGCTATCGGCGGCCGCTGAGTCTGGAACGGCTTGAGCAGACGCTGTCGCCAACGCTTGACGACCTCGGCTTGGTCTTGGCCGACGAGAAGGAGTCTGGCATTCGCCTATCGAGCCGGCGGCTTCTGCTGGAGCCGGCAGTCGATGCTGCTGCCGAGCGGGTGCTCAAGCCCCACGGTGGAACGCCCAGTCTTGTGTTTCTTGCCAACGATATTCGTCCGACGGGTGGGGCAACCGCCGCTGCCGTGCCGTATTCGACTGTGCTTGGCCTGGCCAGCGCAGAGCATCCACTCGGCAAACTTGTTGATGCCAGCGGAGAGACGCTGGCGCTACCAACAGGTGACGGCGTGATCATCAATCATTGGCTGGCTGACGATCTCGCGGCACAGGGACACCAGGTTGCCATTGGAGATGAATTGACGATCACCTGCTTTGCCCCAGAGACGCTCCACGGTCAGGTCGAAGAGAAGGCCTACACCTGTCGGGTGAGCGGAATCGCGGCGATGCAGGGACTCGCGGTGGCTCGCGGTGTCGTACCCACGGTGGCTGGCGTTACCGACGAAGCGTCAATTGCCGACTGGGATCCCCCCTTCCCTTTTGACCGAACCCGAGTCCGCGACCGGCCACCGCATGACGAAGATGAACAGTACTGGCAGGAATATGGCCCAACCCCAAAACTGTTCATGCCCCTTGCTCGGGCCCGGCAGATCGCCGGCAGCCGCTTTGGTCAGACAACCGCCTGGCACCTGCCGCAGCAGGCAGCCGTCCAGTGGCAGTCGTTGGCGCACGAGCTGGCGGCAGCCATACCCCCCGCAGCGGTTGGCCTGCAGGTGCTCCCGGTGGCGAACCTGGCTGCGCTCGCCGCCACCGGCTCAACCCCGTTTGGGCTGCTCTTTCTGGCCTTGTCCAGTTTTGTCATAGCGGCCGGCTTGATTCTGCTCTGGCTTCTGTTTGGCCTGCTCGTCACGTCCCGCCTGCGGATGCTTGGTATCTTGGCGGCGGTTGGCTGGCGGCCACTGCGGCTGGCGGCCTTGCTCGGACTTGTGGCCACGACGGCAGTGGTGGGTGGCGTCACACTTGGGATGCTGCTCGGTCCGTTTTGGTCGCAGGTTTTACTGCGACGGCTGGGTGCCACCTGGACTGCGCGTGTGGCGGGCGACACGGCGGCTGCCTTCTCCGGCTCGCTCCCTACGCTCACCACTATGGTGGCAGGTGCAACCGCCGCTGTGGTCGTGGCAATGGCAGCGGTTGTAGGAGCTGCCTTTCGTGCCGGCCGGCTTCCACCGCTGCGACTGCTTCGCGGTGAGACCGTGGCCAGGCTGCCATGGTGGCTTGGCCGCCGACGGCCACTGACAACACTCACCGGCCTAGCTGGTCGGGAACTGCGGCGGCGGCCCAGCCGTAGCCTGGCCGTGGTGGTGATGGTGGCTCTGGCAGAATTTCTGATTGTGTTCGTCGCCGGGTTTGAGTTAACGATGCCGACGGCAGCATCAACTCGGCGGACACCGACCGGCGGGTGGACGCATCTGCTCCGGTTTGCCTCGCCAACAAGTGTCGACCCAACACAGCCAGCAGCCAGCGGTGAACTTGGTCTTACCACCAAGCAGCAGAAGTTGTTTGAGCACAGTGAGCTCGCCCTCATTCGGGCAAGCCAGGGCGACGACGCCAGTTGCACGAACCTCTATGCCACTACCGCGCCGGTTGTCTGGGGGCTGCCTCAGCGATTTCTCGAGCGTGGTGGCTTTGAATTTGTGAGCCATGTTTCCTTGCCTGCTGGTCTGGACAATCCCTGGCGTTTGCTCAGTACAGGTGCCACCCCAGAGACCCCCGTGCCCGTCATACTCGATGCGGCGACTGCACAGTGGGCATTGAAATTGGGTGGGATCAACTCAACGTTTCGGCTTTCGCCTACCACGGGCGGCATCCTGCCGCCAGATGCTGACCAGGGCATTGAATGTCAGATCGTCGGCCTGCTTGAACCGGGTATTCTGCAAGGTGCAATCCTGATGGCAGAGGCCGAATTTACGCGACTCTTTCCGCTGGTGAGTGGCTATCGCCTCGCCTTGCTTGAAGCCCCGGCAGCCGCGTTGGACGAGGCCGACACGCCTGCCGGCTCAGGGGTTATGTCGGTGGACGCAGCCGTCACGGCAGCCTGGGCGGATGCCGGTGTGGCCGTCGAGCCAGCCGCCGCTCGCCTGCGGCGGCTCTACGCGGTCCAGAATACTTTTCTTGCTGGTTTTCAGACGCTCGGCACGCTTGGGCTGATGCTCGGAACGATCGGTCTGGCCGCCGTTGCCGTCCAGGGAGTCATCGAACGCCGTGGGGCTCTGGCCGTGCTGCAGGCCATTGGGTTCACCCGTCGCCGACTGGCTCGCCTGCTCTGGCAAGAAATGATGCTGCTGGTGCTCGTTGGGCTAGGCCTTGGGGCAGGCGGTGGTCTTCTGGCCAGCCTGCCATTTCTCACCGGTGGCCGGCTGGGGATACCCTGGGGCTGGCTTGCCGTGTCCCTGGGTGGCACCCTGTTGGCAGCCACGCTTGCTGGCTTTCTGGCGGTCTTGTGGATCACAATTCCACCGCGTCCGATCGAGCAATGACGCTGCCCCCAGCAATCAGTTTTGCCAGTGAGGCCCGCTCCCGGTAGGGTCTGCAGTTTCGAGGTGGCCCGATTGTGCCCGGGCCCAGCACCATCAGAGGAAGAAAGCCTGCGATGCATATTGCCGTCATCCTTCCCCGCTGGGTCGGTGATCTGGTCATGTCGACCCCGATGATTCGTGCGGTTCGACGGCACTACGGTGAATCAGCCCGGCTCACGGCCGTGATGAAGCCGCTGTATGCCGAAATCTTCGCTGGCACTGACTGGTTCGACGGGCTGATTCCCTATGACCGCCACAGTCGCGATCGCGGAAGCCAGTTCGCCGCCGCAGCGGCAGCCCTCCGGGCTGATCCTGTCGATATTGCCCTCCTCGTACCGAACTCACTTTCGTCTGCGGCACTCGCCTGGTGGGGTGGCTGCCGGCGGCGGGTTGGCTATGCCCGGCACGGGAGGCGTCTGCTTCTGACCGACCCGCTGGCCCCAACCCGCCGGGGCTGGAAAGTAGAGCCCCTCTCCACGACACAGCACGCCATGGACCTTGCCGAACGAATTGGCGTGCCGCCGGAACCGCTCACCCTCCATTTGGCAACAACGCCAGATGACGAGACGTTACTCGACAACGTTCTTGGAAATTTTTTTCCTGGTTGGTCGCCAACTGCAGCAGGCCCGCTGATGGTGTTCAATGACAATGCAGCGTACGGGCCCGCCAAGGCTTGGGGAACCGACCGGTTTGCCGCGCTTGCCGGGAGTCTCTTGTCGGCCCATCCACAGGGCCGGGTGGTTGTGCACTGCGGGCCTGGCGACCGTACCGAAGCCCGCGCCCTGGTGACGGCCGCAGCGGATCCTCGAGTCAACAGCTTGGCTGAGGAGGCCTCCTTGCCCTTCGGATTATCAAAGGCGTTGTTGCGGCGGGCGGCCGTCGTGGTGACAACCGACAGCGGTCCGCGACACATTGCGGCAGCCTTCGCCACGCCGACTGTTGTGTTGCAGGGACCGATGGATCCGCGGCTGGGGATGTCAGACCACCGTTATTTTGTCGAACTGCGTCGCGACCTGCCCTGCTCCCCCTGTGGCCGACGAACCTGCCCCCTTGGCCATCATGACTGTATGGTTGGCCTCACAGTCGATCAGGTTGCCGAGGCGACCCTCGACCTTCTCGCTCAAACCCTTCCATCCCCCCGCCCTGTCCCGGAGACCGCCTGATGACCCACCTGCTTGGCATGCTCGCCGCCATTGCCCTTACTGCCCTCTGCTGGGGCGTTTACGGGCCCGTCCTGCATTTTGGGCGCGATGCCATGGAGTCGGCCCTCCGGCCGTTCGTCTGTGTTGGGCTCGCCTATTTTCTGGTGGCGGTGATTGCGCCCCTCGCGCTGATGGCCCGTGGAAATGAAAAGGGAAGTTGGACGACAACCGGTGTGCTCTGGAGCCTCCTGGCAGGTTCGGCTGGGGCGCTCGGGGCGTTGGGCGTCATTCTTGCCCTCACTGCTGGCGGCCGGCCAATCTATGTCATGCCCTTGGTCTTTGGTGGCGCCCCAGTCGTCAACACGCTGCTCACCGCGTTTCTCAACAAGGCCTTTGATCAACTTAAGGCGCCTTTCATTGCGGGGCTGATTTTGGTGATCACAGGGGCTGTTACGGTGCTTGTCTTCAAGCCACAGCCACAGCCGCATGGCGAGCCAGCCGTCCAGGCAGTCGCCGGCGAGGCTGAGACGTTGCCAGACAAGGTTGAACGGCAAACAGAGCGAGTTGTTGAGGTCTTGCTGGCAGTGACGCTGGCCCTGCTGAGTTGGGGCGCTTACGGCCCAGTGCTTCACAAGGGGCAGGCTGCCATGGGGGGAAGTCGGCTGCGGCCACTGATCTGCATTGGCATCGCCTATTTTCTCATTGCCGTGCTGGTGCCGTTGGCACTGCTTAAGCCACTTGGAGACAGCGGCAGCTGGAGTGTCGTCGGGGTCGCCTGGAGCATGGCCGCCGGTGGGCTTGGGGCCATCGGAGCCTTAGGGACAATCCTGGCATTTGCGTGCGGCGGCAAACCCTTCACCGTGATGCCGGTGGTTTTTGGTTGTGCTCCAGTCATCAACACGCTGACAACGCTCAGCCTGTCACGGATGCCATCATCGGCCCTCAGCCCATGGTTCTTGGCGGGAATTCTGATCGTTGGTGTCGGTGCGGCAACTGTCCTCATCTTCGGCCCCCGAGGGCAGGCCCGTCCTCAGGCAGCCAGTTGACCCCTCTGCTGGTTTCTTGCGCAGAATGCTGAGACGTTTCGGCGACGTTTTGGAGGTTGGGTTTGGGAGTTGGGTTTGACTGTGGGGGGAGTGGTTCTGTGCCGGCTCCGTGAGCGGTGAACGTCTCGTCGCAACGCACTCGGCGGCGGGGTTTCTTGAAGAACCGCAAAGCGATGGGTGTTTCGCCGATTGCGAATGCTCCTCGATCGTTCACCACTCGCCTTCGCCTCGTCTGGTTAGCGGGGCTGCCAGGTTCGGTGGTTTTTCTTCTTGGGGTTTTGTTTCGGGAGTTGGGTTTGGGAGTTGGGTTTGACTGTGGGGGGGCGGTTCTGTGCCGGCTCGGTGAGCGGTGAACGTCTCGTCACAACGCACTCGGCGGCGGGGTTTTTTGAAGAACCGCAAAGCGATGGGTGTTTCGCCGATTGCGAATGCTCCTCGATCGTTCACCACTCGCCTTCGCCTCGTCTGGTTAGCGGGGCTGCCAGGTTCGGTGGTTTTTCTTCTTGGGGTTTTGTTTCGGG
>JBDQOY010000126.1:0-9368 GCA_040260935.1 Pirellulales bacterium | reverse complement strand
GTCGTCAGGTTTCGGTGGCTGCCCCCGGAAACTGCCGACTAGGTCGGCCAGTGTCTCACGCATCTGCCGCACGGTCAGCCGGGAGAGCTCTGGTCGCACCGGCTTGTTCCGTTCCTGCGCGATCGTCGAATAGAACACCTCGTGGATCACCTCAGCCACCTGTCGGGCCGCGTCACCGGTCACCTGCGAGGGGTCGTCCTCTGGCATCGTCTTGTCGATGTAAGCGGCGAGTTGGTTGAGCGAGAGGCTGCCGGCCAAGGGGGCTGGATAGTCTTCCGTCCCCTGTCCACTCTCACCGTGGCAGTGGCTGCAGTGCTCGCGATAAACCGCCATGCCGGGGTGTTCTGCCACCGCCGTGGGGAGACACACGGAGAGACCAGCAGCGAACAGGTAGCAGCCGCACTGCACGAATTTCACTATGGAAATTGGACGCTCCACAAATGGCCTCGCACCGTGTTCTTCGTGCCTTTGTGGTGACAGAGAGGTTGAATGGCTCGCGATCTGAATGAGTTTGGAGTGAACTCCAACCTCAGCGAATGTTCTCATCCGGGAGTTCGGTTTTGATGCCCTCGTCAATCGGCATCTTGTCCGTCGCGGCGGTGAGGCCAAGGGTGGCAAGTTCGACCGCCAATTGCTGTTCCAGTTTGGCCCGCTGCTCGGCGAAGTCAGGATTCTCAGCGAGGTTTGTCAGCTCGAGCGGGTCGGCATCCAAGTCGTAGAGTTCCGATGAATGCCGATCAGCGGAGCCGTCACCGTGTGGGTAGCGGACGAACTTCCAGCGGTCGGTCCGGATGCCCCGGATGTTCGGCGTGTAGGGAAACTGCTTTTCATAATCGTATTCATAGACCCAGCCGGTTCGCCAGTCGACCTCGGCATCCCCGGCCAACCTTCGCCAGGAACGGCCCTGGATGTCAGCCAGTGGCTGCGCGGCACAGAGGTCAAGGATGCTTGGGGCGATGTCTTCGGTTAGCACCTGGCCCGTGACCGTCGCTCCGGAGGGGAGGCCCGGACCGCGGGCGATCAGTGGCACCCGAATGCTCGGCTCGTGCATGGTACGCTTGTCGACCATGCCGTGTTCGCCCTCCAACAGGCCATTGTCACCCATGAAGATGATCAGGGTGTTGTCGTACTGCCCGGTCTCTTTGAGGAAGGCAACGAGCCGCCCCAGGCTGTCATCGACCGAGAGCACCGTGCCCCAATAAGCCCGCACCATTTTTGCAAAGTCAGCGACTGCCTCAGGGCGACGATCCGGGAAGTTCTTTCGCCAGTCAAACAATGGGCCGTAGATGCCATGCCAGGTCGGGAGTCGCTGTCTGATCCAGTCGGGCTGCGTATCGAGCTGAAAGGCACTGGCTGGGTAGCGAACGGTCACGTCATCGAAGGCGTGCTCGTACTTCGGTTCGGGGAAATAAAAGGAATGCGGAGCCTTGTGCCCCAGGCAGATCGCCCACGGCCTGTCCTGCTGCGTGGCAAGCCAGTCGAGGCAGTAGTCGGTGACGACGGTGGTGTAGTAGCCCTTGGGCGTTTCACGCTGCTGGCCATTCACGTTCCACTCGGTATCGAAGTACTTACCTTGCCCCTTGTGCGAGACAAACCAGTCAAAGCCCGCTCGCGGGCTGTCGTTGGCCTCTCCCATGTGCCATTTTCCGACGTAGGCGGTGGCGTAGCCCTCCTGTTGCAGCCGGCCCGGCCAGGTCGGCAGATCAGCCGGTAGTTCGGTGAAGTTGTTGCGGACGCCGTGCGAGTGGGCATAGAGGCCGGTCAGGATGCTCGCCCGGCTCGGCGAGCAAAGCGACGTGGTGCAGAAACTGTTGGTGAACCGCACGCCGTCGGCAGCGATCGCATCAATCTGCGGCGTTTTGACATGCTTCGAGCCGAGGCAGCCGACGGCATCGGGGCGGAGATCGTCGCAAAGAATAAACAGCACATTGGGCTGGGGGTCGGCAGGTGGCGCCGCTTGGCTGTCGGCAACGAGGGTAGCCGCAAGCAGAAGGCCAACCGCAAACAGCGAGAGTCGACTGGCGGTTCTGCAGACGGCAGAGGAGCGGGGCAGAGGCACGGTCTTCTCCGAGAGGGGTTTTGGGACACGGTGGAGGACGTGGAGCCGCCAGCACGCACCGGCTGTTGGCCTCCAGAACGCCTCTCTACAGATGGCTGCTATCTCCAAATCTTACGCAGAGACCGCAGCGGGAAGGGGCCTCCTTTCCACCGGCACCGGTGTTTGGTGAGCAATCGTCCGCAGGCGTCAGCCGCGGTGCATCTCGGGCCTGGCGAAGACAAGCCTGCCGGCAGAGGTCTGCAGGGTGCTCGTGACACTGACCGAGATGGTCCGGCCGATTACGTCGCGGCCGTGTTCGACCACCACCATGGTGCCGTCCTCCAGGAAGCCGACCCCCTGGCCAGGCTCCTCGCCCGGCTTGACGAGTTTGACGTCAAGCATGTCGCCCGGGACGTAGGAAGGCCGCAGCGCCACGGCGACGTCGTTCACGTTGAGTGCTGGAACTCCGCGTACGCTGGCGATCTTCATCAGGTTGGCATCGTTGGTGATGATGCGACCACCGAGTTCCCGAGTGAGTTCAATGACTTCCGAATCGATGGAGGACGCAGAAGCAGCTTGGTCGCGGACGGAGAGAATTTCGACTTCGATCGTCGGCGTGCTCCGCAGGCGGTCAAGGACGTCAAGGCCGCGGCGGCCCCGCATTCGGCGTGCCTTATCCCCTGCATCGGCGGCGTGCTGCAAGTCCTCCATCACGGCCCCTGGCACTACAAACCGACTCTGAAACAGGCCGGTATCGGCCAGTTCGGCGATGCGGCCATCAATGATGGCGCTGGTATCAAGCACGTTTGGCCGGAGGCCACGGACATCGCGAGCGAACTGAACGTAGGGGATGATGAATCGGAAGTCGTTGCGGGTCTGCAGGAGCACACTCGTGGAGATGTAGCACAGCAACATGCCGAGGATCGGAGGAATCCACGAGACGATCGGTGAGGCTGGGAATGAGGCCAGCAGTGGGCTAAGGGCCAGGACCGCGATGTAGGTCAGGAACACGCCAATCAGCAGGCCGAAGTAGATTGACGTGATCACGGTGAGATCTTTCCGCTTGATCCAGAGATCAGCGGCAATGGCTCCCAGGGGGATTGTGACCATCGTCACGAGCACGGCCCAAGGCACCCAGCCGGGGGCAGAACGCATCGGAGAGGAATTGAAGATAAGGACTGCAATTCCAATCGAGACCATGAAGAAGAGGGTGCGAAGAACAACGAGTGCCATGGGGTGAACTCTGGTTTTGGGGGAATAATGGGGGCGACCTAAGTCCGGCCAACGGGATTGCCGCCGTAATCTGAACGACGGAATCTTACCATGCCGTTGGGTGGTCTGCGGGAGAGGGTGGTGGCTGTGGGGCGATTCTCTCGATCAGCCTAGCCGTGCCAGAAAGGAACTGGTCAGGTCGAGTTCGTGGCCTTGGGTGGCCACCGGAATGGGCGAAAGAAGCCGGTTTTGTGGGCAACGGCCCCCTTGGGGATTCAGCCCAGCCGTCGCTGGGCGTCACGGCTGAGAAAGCGGTCGGTCATTCCGGCGAGATAGTCGGCGACGCTCCGCCGCAGGCCGACCGATTCGACCCGCTGGCGGTACCGGGGCGGCATGTCGTGCGGGTGCTCGCAGTACCAGGCAAAGAGATCCTGAAGTTGCTGCTGGGCCCGCTCCCGCACCTCCATGACCCGGTTGCTGCGGTAGACCTGATCGAAGAGGAATCGCTCCAGCTCTTTTTTGCCTGCGGCTAGGCCAGGCTCGTGGATGACAAGCCGGCCGTCTTCACGAGTGGCCGCCCTGGCGGCAGTGGCAGAGGCGAACTGCCCTGCCTGGAGTCGGCGGGCGGTTGCGGCGATGAGGTCGGCCACCTGGGTTTCGATCAATTGGTGGAGAACGGCCCGCCGGAGGGCCAACGGCCCCAACTCACCGAACCGTTCGGTTACCCGACGGGCGGCGGCAGCCACCAGCGGCAGACTCAGGAGTTCCTCCAGCGTGACGAGCCCCAACTCCACGGCATCATCGGCATCGTGGGTGTCATAGGCGATGGAATCGGCCGCATCGACCACCTGGGTCTCCAGCAGGGGAGGTGGGGCCTCTGGCTGACGGGCCCGCACCGCCTGGGCATCGACTACTTCGCGTGAGAGATTGAGGCCAGGAAATCCCGGGTACCGCTGCTCCAGCAGCGTCATGATCCGCAGGGCCTGGCTGTTGTGGTTGAAGCCCCCCTCATCCGCGAGCAGCTCATTGAGCGTGTCTTCGCCGGCATGCCCCAGCGGTGGGTGGCCAATGTCATGAGCGAGGGCCAAGGCTTCGACGAGATCTTCGTTGAGGGCAAGCGTGCGGGCCAGTGTCCGGGCGATGCTGGTCACTTCCAGCGTGTGGGTCAGGCGACTCCGGTGAAAGTCGCCGGGATAGTCGGTGAAGACCTGCGTCTTGTGGGCCAGCCTGCGGAAGGCGGCCGAGTGGACGATCCGGTCTCGATCTCGCTGATATGGACTGCGAAATGGGTGGGATTCTTCCGTGTGTTCGCGGCCGGCCGAATCGGCAGCATGCATGGCCCACGGTGCAAGGATGGCTCGCTCGCGGGCATGCCAGTCAGCAGGCGGTGGCGGCGAACCTGTTTGGTCAGCATTGCTCATGAACTGCTCCTCAGTTGATCCCAGAGGGCGTCGAGCGCCTGGGGGATGACCCGAACGCCAGCCACGCTCGTCATGAAGTTCACATCGCCAGGCCAGCGGGGCACGAGATGCCAGTGCAGGTGCCCTGGGACCCCGGCCCCAGCAACCTGCCCAAGGTTGAGGCCGATGTTGAGCCCTTGTGCCTGCAACGCATGTTGCAGACGGCCACACCAGTCAGCCAGACGCTGCTGTAGTTCGAGCAGCGTCTCCGGCGTGAGGTCGGCCAGCATGGCCTGATGGTCAAGCGGCGCGATGAGCAGATGCCCGTTGGCATAGGGGTAGCGATTGAGGAGGACCATTGCGGTCGGAGTTCGTTCCAGCACACCCAGGGCGCGGTCATGGGTTGCTGTGACCGCTGCCGCCCGGCACAGGAAGCAGTCGGTGTCGGCCCCGGGCCGCCAGACGGCTGGCTCGGGAGCCGGTGCGTCGGCCTCGTCGCCAGTGATGTAGGCCAGCCGCCAGGGAGCCCAGAGACTGTCGGGATGGGGTGATGGAACAGACATCGGTTGCGACTGGGGGCGAACAGCGTGACTTTGCCACGTCCCGTAGACTACCTGAAGCCGCGTTCTTGTGGGGACGGCGGCATTGACACCGAACGCTCCGGGACGCCAAAAGGAGGATGTGGTTCCTGGAGGCAATGTGCTGTGGCATTCAAGGTCGATCTCGACGTTTTTGCGGGCCCGCTCGATCTGTTGCTGTACCTCGTCAAAAAGCACGAGGTCGATGTCACTGAGGTTCCCATCGCCGAGATTGTCGAGGCATTTTTGGGCTACCTAGAGGTGCTTGAGGAACTGGCGATTGAGCAGGTGGGAGAGTTCGTCGAACTCGCCAGCGTGCTGCTTGAGATCAAGGCCCGGGCGCTCGTGCCGCGTCCAGAGGAGCAGGAAGAAACGCTGGAGCCCATCCGTGAAGACCTAGTCGAGCGGTTGCTGGAGTACAAGCAGTTCCGTGATGCTGCAGTCCTGCTTGAGGATCGAGCCCGTGAGTGGGAGTCGCGGTTTGTCCGAGCTCACACGGAAGAGTTGCCCAAGCAGGGCCCACCGGCGGAGATCCACTTCGCAGACGTTCAGGTCTGGGATCTGGTCGGTGCCTTCGGCCGAGTCCTCCAGCGGCAAGAGCGGCGGAAGCCGCGGCAGATTATCCACGACGACACACCGATTGAGACGCACATCGAGCTGATCGAACAGCTGTTGGATACGCGGGAAAAGGTGGCATTCACCACGCTTTTTGATGACGAGATGCCCCGGATGCGTGTGGTCGGTATCTTTCTGGCAGCCCTGGAGTTGGTCCGTCGAGGTCGGCTGACAACCCGGCAGGATCAGCTGTTTGCGGAGATCTGGCTGGAGCGGCGGTCGCTGGCGGTGTCGTCAGGCTGAAGACTGGCGAACGAGTTACCGGCTGCGGTCGAGACAGTGCGGCCTCCTCGTCTGAGGCCATGCCCCCGGGTTCAGCGGCTTTCCGTACGCTCCGGCTGTGGCAGCAGCTACGATTGGATTTTTGAAAACCAAGAAGTAAAAGCCAGCATGATCGAAAACGCCCCGCTTCGTACCCTCGTCCACAAAGGTATCACGGTTGAGGGCTATTCCCGGGCAGCCGTCCAGAGCTATTGGAGGATTCCGGAACTGAAGCTTGGCTTTGACCTGGGAGGTCAGCCGTGGGGGTTCATGGCAACCTCGACCTGGTTCATCAGCCACACCCACCTCGATCACATTGCGGCCCTGCCGGTCTATGTTGCCCGCCGCCGGATGATGAAGATGGATCCACCGACGATCTACCTTCCGGAAACAGCAATTGAGCCGGTGGAGCGACTGCTGCGGGCGGTCTCGCGACTCGACCGGGGGCGGCTGCCCTGCCAACTGCTGCCAGCCCGGCCTGGGGATGAAATCGAACTCTCACGGGAGCATGTCGTCACCGTTTCCAATACCTGCCACACCATTCCCAGCGTGGGGTATGTCGTCTGGGATCGGCGGCAGAAACTCAAGCATGAATATCAGGGGCTGCCTGGTCCCCAGATTCGTGACCTGCGACTCTCCGGCGTCGATGTCACTCACGAGGTTCGGACACCGTTGGTCGCTTACCTGGGCGACTCCAACCCCGAGGGGCTCGATCGCTGTCCGGCAATGTATGAGGCGATGATCCTCATCACGGAAATGACATTCGTCGCCCGCAGCCATCGCCGTGAGAAGATCCACAAGTATGGCCACATGCACCTCGAAGATTTTCTGGCCCGGCGGGAGCGATTTCACAACGAGGTGATCATCGCGGCGCATTACTCGACCCGATATACCGACGACCGGATTCGGCGGATCCTCGCCAAGAAACTGCCCGACCTGCTTGATGGCCGGCTCCAGGTGTGGCTGTGACCACCGCCATTCGATACGCCTACGTGCATGTTCCGTTCTGCCGCCACCGCTGTGGCTACTGCGATTTCACACTGGTCGCCGGGCGGGACGATCTGATTGATCGCTATCTGCTGGCGTTGGAGCGGGAACTCAGGCGAGTTGTGCGGCCCCGGAGTATAGACACGCTCTATCTTGGCGGCGGAACGCCCTCGCATCTTGGTCCGGACGGGCTCCGCCAACTCTTTGCGATACTCGGCAGACGGCTCCAGCCAGCCGCCGGCGCAGAGGTAACGATTGAGGCGAATCCGCTCGACGTGACCCCGGCGTTCGTCGCCGTAGCGAGTGACTGCGGGGTGACTCGGGTGAGTCTTGGAGCCCAGTCGCTGGCTGCCGACACGCTGGCCAGCCTCGATCGGGACCACCGTCCTGCAGATATCCAGCGAGCGACAGAGTGCCTGCTGGCGCAGGGCTTCACGGTGAGTGTCGATCTGATGACCGCCGCGCCTGGCCAAACCCTGGCCGCCGTGGAACGCGACCTCGAGGCGATCATTGCCCTTGGCTCGCAGCATGTCTCGGTCTATTGCCTGACCTGGGAGCAGGGAACCGCGTTTGCCAGCCAGCGTCGCCGGGGGCTGCTGCAGCCCGTGCCTGAGGAAACAGAGCGAGCGATGTTCGAACTGGCCATCGACCGACTCTCGGAAGTTGGGTTTGAGCACTATGAAGTGTCGAACTTTGCCCGTCCGTCCGGCCGCTGCCGCCACAATGAGGCCTACTGGGACTGCCAGCCCTGGGAGGCCTTCGGGCCCGGGGCAGCCCGGTTCGATGGCCGCACCCGCACGACCAACCATCGAAGCACCACCACTTGGATGAATCGGCTGCTCGCCGGCGAGGATGCCACCGGTGAGGTCGATGCCATGACGCCGGAGGAGGCAGCCCGGGAACGTTTGGTAGTGGGGCTCCGCCGCCGTGCCGGCGTCTCCCGCGATCGCTTTGCTGCGGCCAGCGGATTCAGCATCGAGCAACTGGCGGGCGAGCCGGTCGCTGGCTGGGTGGCAGCGGGTCTCGCCGAGAACGATGGTCAGACGCTGCGACTCACCCGTGCCGGCCTGCTTGTTTCAGACTCCCTCTGGGCGGCGGTACTCTAATCTCAGCGTTCGGCGGCCTCAGGCCTGGGCGATTGCAGCGGTCAGGTCGATCAATGCCTTCTTGCCGTCGGCGAAGTACATCAGGGTGTTGTCGGCAGCAAACAGGGGGTTGGGGATGCCAGCAAAGCCGGGGGACAGTGACCGCTTCACCACGATCACGGTCTGGGCCTTGTCGACATCGAGGATCGGCATGCCGGCAATGGGGCTGGAGGGATCAGTGCGGGCCGACGGATTGACCACGTCATTGGCACCGATGACGATCACCACATCGGTTTCGGGAAAGGTTGGGTTGATGTCATCCATCTCCCGGAGTTTTTCGTAGGGAATATCCGCTTCGGCCAGCAGCACGTTCATGTGACCCGGCATCCGGCCGGCGACGGGATGGATGGCATACTCGACCGTGGTGCCCCGAGCCTCCAGCACGTCGGCCAGTTCACGAACCGCATGCTGGGCCTGGGCGACGGCTAGCCCGTACCCGGGCACGATCACTACCCGGTCGGCCTGCTCAAGCACCATGGCCAGTTCTTCGGTTTCAGCAGCCTTGATCTTGCCTTCGTACACATCATCAGCCGCAATCGACGCGGTGGTACCCAGGCCGCCGAAGAGCACACCGACGAGCGAGCGATTCATTGCCCGGCACATGATGGCCGTCAGGATCAGGCCGCTGGCTCCGACCAGTGAGCCGGCGATCACCAGGACGGAGTTGTCGATCACAAAGCCGGCAGCAGCCGCAGCGAGCCCCGAGTAACTGTTGAGCAGGCAGATCACGACCGGCATGTCCGCACCACCAATCGGGAGCGTCAGCGTTGCCCCAAGAGTGGCCGCGACAACAACTAGGAGCATGAAAAAGAGCAGTTGGGAGGTGCTGAAGACCCCCCAGAGCAGCAGCACAGCAGCCACGGCCAGCCCCAGGTTGATCCAGTGCCGGTTCGGGTTCATCCAGGGCTTTTTGAACTGAGGAAGTTCCTGCAATTTTCCGAAGGCAACCAGGCTTCCGGTGAGCGTGACCGAGCCAATCAGACAGGCCAGCCCGATGGCGACCGCAAACTGCGTCCAAGGTTCGAGGCTGGCGGCAGCTTGAGCCGGGCCCGGACCTTCGGCAAACCGGGCAACGGCCCGGGTGCTCGTCAGTTCGGCGGCAGCGACCAGCATCGATGCCGCCGAACTGACG
>JBDQOY010000125.1:0-20501 GCA_040260935.1 Pirellulales bacterium | reverse complement strand
GTTGCTGCTGTTGCTGTTGCCGCTGGCCTGTTTGCTTTGCTGGCATGGTTTCGCCGCAGTTGTCCAGTCGTTCACCATCGGCGAACATTCGGTCAATGACCAGGGACTTCCCTGGACCTTTGTGGTCAAGGCAGCGCTGCCGCTTGGCTTTGCCCTGGTGGGGTTGGCGGGCGTTGCCCGGCTGATCCGCTCCCTGGCAAGGGCACGCCAGGTCACCATTACGCTGCCGGCTGATCGGGCTGATGGGCAGGCAAGCTGGCTGCCCTGCTCTGCCGTCGTGGCTGTGATTGTCGCCCTGGTCGGCTCGCTCGCCTGGTGGGTGGGGCGAATCGAGCCAGCCTATGCGCTCGCGGTTCTCCTGGCCGCGACGTTCATCGCCACCCTGTTTTCCGGCTTTCCCCTCGCCTTCGTGTTGGGTGGCGTTGCCGTCGCCTTCATTGGGGTTGGGTATGCGGCTGATTTTGTCGGGTACACGCTCAATGCCGACCACTCTGGCACGAAGTTCTACCTCGGCACGGCAGCGGCGTTTGTCAGCCGGATCTACGGTGGACTGCTCAACAAGTCTGAACTCGTCGCCCTGCCGATGTTCATCTTCATGGGGCTGCTCCTCGATCGCAGCGGCATTGCCGAACGGATGATGCAGTCGATGCAGCGGCTGTGTGGACGGGTCCGCGGGGGGCTGGCGATCAGTGTTGTTGTGATCGGGATCGTGCTGGCGGCCAGCACCGGCATCATTGGAGCATCGGTGGTGCTGCTGGGGCTGATCAGCCTCCCGGTGATGCTCGAGCAGGGCTACGACCGGCCGCTGGCTACTGGCACCATCTGTGCATCTGGGACGCTCGGCATTCTGATGCCACCGAGCATCATGCTGGTGATCATGGCCGATCAGGCATCCGTGCCGGTGGGGGATCTCTTCATGGGGGCGGTGGTTCCCAGCGTCCTGCTCAGTGGGCTCTATGTCTGGTATCTGGTGGTGACCGGCTGGCTCGCACCCGGTCGGGCACCGTTGGCAACTGACGCTGCACCGGTAACCATGCGGGTGGTCTGCGACGCCGTGCTTGCCATCCTGCCGGCGGTCGCGCTTATCCTGCTGGTGCTCGGTTCAATCTTTGCTGGCATCGCAACCGTAACCGAGGCCAGTGGGGTGGGGGCGGTTGGCGCCAGCCTGCTGGCGATCTGGCACTGGCTGCGAGCCGACCGAACCGGTGCTGCGGGAAGCGTCGGTAGCCTTGTCCGTGAAGGCTGGCGGACCTGCGTTGATGCGCTGGCGATTACGGGATCGATCGTCGGCATTCTGATCGGGGCCACCTGTTTTGCCTTCATGCTGCGGGAGCTCGGGGGTGACAGTCTGATTCGGCTGGGCCTCGAGAGCCTGCCATTCGGTCCCTACGGTGTGGTCGGTACGATCCTGGTGGTGGTCTTCCTGCTTGGGTTTTTTCTCGATTGGATCGAAATCACGATCATTGTCCTGCCGCTGGTGGTGGGTACCGTCAGCGGGATGGATCTTGGACTCATCGATCCGGCGGACTTCACCGGAGCCGATGGGTACGGCGCCGCCCGTGCCACGGCCAACACGATTTGGTTCTGTGTCTTGATGGCAGTCTGTTTACAGACGTCGTTCCTGACGCCCCCGGTCGGGTTTGCCCTCTTTTATCTCAAGGGTGTTGCGCCACCAGCCGTCAGGCTGATTGACCTCTACCGGGGGGTCGTGCCCTTTGTCACACTGCAATTGGTGGGGTTGCTGCTGGTGTTCCTGCTGGGCGGTCCACTCGTCCTCTGGCTCCCCCGACTGGTCTACGGCTGGTGATCCTGTGCTGTTGCAGCCAGCTCTCGGCTGAGTCGCCGCTTGATCAGTAGCGAACCTGCGGAGATGGCAAAGCACCAGCCAGCCAGCCCAAGACACTGGGTTGGCACGTCGATGCCCTGATCGATCAGCAGCCCGGTCAAGCCGGGACCCAGGGCCGTGGAGAAGACCATGATTGTGGTAGAGAGCGAGCGGATCGCTCCCAGGTGCCGGGTGCCATAGAGTGTGGGCAGGAAGGCACCCCAGAGGGCGCTCGCGATCCCCATTGTGATGCCCATCATGGCCAAGGCGACGTACCATGTGGCAATGTGGGTGGCTGTAGCGATGGTGGCCATGCCGATCCCAATGGGGACCAACAGCACCGGCAGGAGTCGCGCACCTCCAAGGCGATCAACCGCCCAGCCCGCAGCGAAGGAAGCAAGCACGCCGGCCATCGCAAAGCAACTGAAGCCGGGAGCCATGGCAACGATGCTCCAGTGTTTTGTCGAGGCGATGTTGGTCTGTTGGAAAAACAGCACCGTCCCCATGAACCCCGGTGTCAGCAGCGTTGGGAGCAGTGCCGGCAGCAGCCAGTGCCGGATGGCATCCCGTCGCTGCCAGTGCCGTCCGCCCAGGCCGGCCTGTTCGTGAGAGGCGGTCTGCATCTGGGGGGTGCGGTTGCCTGCCAGCAACCAGAGAAGCAGCGGCAAGACAGCGAGTAACAGGATGCCGGCAGCGCCGGCCCAGAGTTGCCGCCAGCCGATCAAATTGATCATCAGCACGGCGGGGGCCGCCAGGAGGATTTCGCTGGCCGGGTACCCAAGGTTGGTGATTGCGACTGCCCTCCCCCGCTGGGCCAGAAACCAGCGGCCAACGGTGGTCATGGCAATATGGCCAAACATGCCTTGGCCGCAGAATCGCAGCAGGAACAGCGACAGTCCCAGCAGCCAGATGGACTGCCCGCCAGCCATGCCGGCAGCAGCTAGGGCAAACAGGCCAGCGGTGAGGCCTGCCACGGTGCGAGGGGAAACACGGTCGACGACCGACCCCTGCCAGAACATGACCGCTGCTGAGGCAAGCGTCGCCAGCGTGTAGAGACCTCCCCAGCGACTGTCGCTGAGCCCATACTCCTGCTTGATGGCGGTCGCTGACAGCGAAATAAACCAGGTCTGCCCGCAGGTTGAGGCAAAGGTGAGCAGGAAGCCGGCGGCAAGCCAGCGGAGGTTGGCGAGGAGAAAGCGGAGCATGAGGCAGGTGGGGGTGGCGGATCCGCCATCCCATCAGGTTTTTGGCACGATTACAATGCAGTCCACCAGTTTCCCGCGAGGTTGCTGGTTTTGCAGCAGCGTGTGGAGAACTCCCGGCGACCGTCCGGTGCAGCAGTTACGTCGCTGCCACCCCCAGGAATCATTGTGATGAAACTGATCCGGCCGCTTGTGTGCATGCTCGGTGTAACTGTCGGAACACTCTGTGGCGTGGCTCCAGCAGCAGCCAGCGACAGATTTGCTGTTGCGGAGGATGAACGAGGTGGCATTGTTGTGACGCTCGACGGCAAGGCCTTTACCTCCTATGTGATCGATCAGGGCAACAAGCCATTTGTCTGGCCGGTCATTGGGCCGGATGGCGTGGAAATGACCCGAAGCTATCCAATGAAAAACGTGCCCGGTGAGGCGACCGATCATCTGCATCATCGGGGCATCAACTTTGGCCACCAGCGGATTGCAGGTGTTGACAGTTGGCATGAGCGGGACAGCTGGGGGGCAAATTTGAAGAATCCTAACCTGGCCTTCGTCGGGAGCATCCGCCATGACGGCTATCGAACGGTTGCAGGGGGTGAGACCGCCATCATCGACAGTGTCAGCACCATGCTTTCCCCAATCGGCAAGCCGGTGCTGGCTGTTGAACAGCGGCTAACCTGTGCCGTTGCGGGGGATCATCGCCAGATCGACATTGCCATTGACCTCGTGGCGGCGCTCGGCCCCGCAACCATTGAAGACTTTAAGGACGCGGGCCTTTCGATCCGGGTGCCGGAGTCGATTCGGGTGGATGCCAAGCAGGGAGGCGTGATTGTCAACAGCCACGGTGACCATGATGCCGAGGCATGGGCGAAGCGAGCTGCCTGGGTCGATTACCATGGACCGGTGAACGGGGAAACCTACGGCATCGCGTTTCTCAGTCACCCAAGCACCTTCCGGCATCCAACGCCCTGGCATGTCCGGACCTATGGCCTGTTCACCGCCAATCCGTTCGGGTTGAAGTCGCTGGGACTGCAGGAAGAATCGGCCGCAATCAGCCTCAAGCCGAACGAGCGAGTCGCTTTGCGGTATCGCCTGCTCTTTCATCGGGGTGACGAGCAGCAGGCCGACATCGCTGCGGCGTTTTCGGCCTATGTCGACACCACACCCGCACCGCCTGGGTCACGACCGTGAGACCGCCGAACGCTGATGCCGCGGGACGGGAGGAGATTGACGACGCTCCTCGACGGTCAGATCCGCGCCGGCTGTTCTTTCTGCATCTTCCAAAGACCGGCGGCACGACCTTCTGCCGGTTCTTGGAAAACCACTACCCACAGCATGCAGGAATCGGAGAAGAGCTGTTTGCGACCCTGCGGGAGCGGGCGGGGGAGAAAGAGGCATTCATCGCATTGCTCGCGGAAGTCCGACTGATTACGAAACTTCACCTCGACTTTTCCTTTCTCGAGCGACTGCGGGACAGCGACCCGCAAATTCGTGCAGTCACGGTCCTGCGGTCGCCTGTCGACCGCGCAATTTCCAGCATCGACAACTGGCGGCGGGTGCCAGATGACAGCGTGCGGCGTGCCGACCCTGTCAGGCGGCAACTGCTCGTTGATGCCCGGACTATGCCCCTAGCCGACTTTGTCGAGCGACATTATGAGCGGCTCTCAGACCGGCAGGCAAAACTGATCGGTGGCCAGCCCGATGAATGTCTGCCGGTTGATCGCGGTCAGCTCCTTGAGGCAGCCTGTCGGAATCTTGAACAGATCGACTACGTCGGCATCAGCAACAAGATCCTGCCATTCGCCGCCGCGGTCTCCTCCCTCATGGGATTTTTCGACTCGATGAATCCTCAGCGGCTGAATGTGAGTCGGGACGCCAGCCGGCTCACGGCGGAGGAACGGCGGTCGATTCGCAGCCGGCTGACTGAGCTCAATCAGGTCGATGCCGTGGTCTATGCCCTCGCCGAGCTGCAATGCGAACGGCTGATTCACCGCTGGAAAAAGGCCTTGTTTGATCTCAGTCATCCGGTTTCTCCACGAGGGCTATCGGTCGGAGAGACGGCGGTCATGTCCATGGCCGAACCGCTCATCGGCGATGGCTGGCATGAACGCGAAGGGGGCATTTACAGTGCCTGCCGCTGGGCAGGGCCGCAACGATGTTCGTCGCTGTACTTTGCCATCGTCCCGCAGGGAACCGTCGAGGTCTCGATCTGGATGCCGTCGGTGATCAGTGGCGCGGTGCTGGTCGGCATGACCATTCGCATCAATGGCACACAGGTTGAGTCTGCAGTCACAGTCCGTGACGGCTTTCAGGTAGTGACAGCATCTGTTGAACTTGATGACCCCAAAGCCAACTGCCTGCACCTCGAGTTGAGCTTCGTGAGGACTGCCTCGGCATGGGAGCTTTGCGGAGCCGCCGACCTTCGCGAAAAGACCGTCGCTGTCGAGCGGGTCGAGGTGTGCAGGCTGGCCTGATCCGGTGGCCCATCATCCCCTGCTGTCGCTCAGGCTGCCGCTGCCGGCCGCTCAGCCCGGAACCGATCGGCCCACTCCCGATTCACCGCTGACGCCTGCCGCAGCGGCAGGAGCGAAACCGGTCGGGATGCTGCTGTTGCTGGCAGCCCGCAGCGATCGCGTACGCGTTGAACGCAGGCGGCTGGATCGGCCACGAGGTCATCGTAGTCGAGCACCAGCGGTTCAATCCCACGGCTGAGGAAAAACGCCTGCCAGCAGCTGAGCTGATGGTCGATACCGGCGAGGGCGGCGGCAATTGCCGAGGCGTCATAAACCGGCTGCCGTTTGAGGGCATGAAAACTGATCCAGGCCGAGGTCTGCTGGGCGATTACCAATGAAACCGCCTGGGCTAGCCGGTCGGAGCGAACAAGTTGCACGAATCGCTCAAGGCGAAACAGGTCCAACAGCATCGGGTCGCTCATGACGTGCTCAAACTGTGGCCAGTGGGCTTTGACGCCGAACCACCCGCTCGGCGAGGTCCGCCTCCGGAGGAGTTGGCTGAAGAGTTCTTTGCGCGTGGCCGTGCCGAGCCGGGCCTGCCAGTCGGTGATTCTCCCCCGCGAGAAATACTCCAGTGGACTGCCGAGAACCCCTGTGTTTCGCAGCAGGTGGCCGAGGTAGTGGCTGCCGCATCGCGGGGTCGTTGCAATGAGATAGCTCTGCGGTGTTCCAGTAAACTCGGGGAAGTCATAGTCCGTGCCGAACTGATCCCAACGGGTCATGGCTCGGCCTCCCCCGAAGCGCTGGCCAGGTGGCAGCATTCCTCGATCTGTTGGGCCATTGCGTTCCAGCGGGCATCCGCATCTGGTGTGAAAGACAACGGTGTCAGTGGACCGCCCCGGTCAAAACGGCTCAGGAGATCACCGACTGAGTTGAAGAACGCCCAGTCGTTTTCACGAGCAAGCTGATAGGCCTTCCGCGACGGCGGCCATCGCGGGTTTCCCGGAAGCGGCTCGACAAACGCCGCCGGAGTGCCGACGTTGGCAGAAAAAATTAGCGGATGGAGCCGACCAACACTGATCACAGCCGCGGCTGCCGCAATCTCCCGCTGAACCCGGCGGGGATTCCACCAATGAACTTCCCGGGGTATGCGTTCAACCGCCGGTACCCAGTCGAGGAACCGCTCATCCTCGGGGCAGCAGGGCAACAGGGCAATCTGATCGTGACGGTCAGCTAAGCGGCCCACGAGTGTCTCGATCTCGCGGAGGTAGGCCGACGAGAGCAGCTCCCGCGGAAATTCCCGCAGCGACACCAGCACTCGATTGGTGCGGGCGACTGGCAGCGGGCCGTCAGTTGGCAGGGCGATGGCCCAGTCGGCCCCTAGCTGGCAGTTGGGAGCCACCTTCTGGAGCGTCGATTGGCTGCCTGCCGATCGGACTGACACCAGGTCAAATAGGGCGAGATAGCTCTGCAGGGCTGCCGCGGCCGCCCCTGATCGAACCGGGGTAGCATCGACCCCAGTCAACAAGACAGGCCTGCAGTGGCTGCGGGCATGGACAACCTGGGCGGCATTGAACCCGTGGGGCAGCCCCCCGCCACCGACATGGACCGCGACCACCCCCTCCTCAGCCACGCAGCCGAGATCACCCTGATGGACGATTCGGCAGCGGTCGTATGGGTACCAGTTCCAGAAGCCGTCGTAGGCACCATACTGATCGACGCTGATGACGAGGTCGTAATGGGGGGAGAGCCGCTCATACTGAGCCTGCAAAATTGCTTCGTCACCGCAGTTTCCCCGGCCAAAGAAGCCTGACAAGACAATGGTACCGCGGATCTTTCGAGGCTGCTCAGTCACGCCGCGGTCTCCGAGGGTGGGGTATTGTCTGTACCCACCAACACCATGATCAATAGGGGGCGGGAAGGGAAGACCGAACAGTGGCGAGTGCCACCGGAAAACCACCCGGATCAATCGGGGGTTCCTGTTGCGAGGACCGCTCTGAATCGTCTACTGTTCCCGTCGCAGTCACAGAATTCACCGGGCGATTGATATGGAGAAAAGCGACATGCGGGTCCTGCACCTTTCAACCTGGGACCGGCCCTGCGGAATTGCGACCTACTGCGGAAACCTCGTGCGAGGCCTTGACGATCTGAGCAATCAAAACAACGTCTACTCCCTGCAGCCAGAACTCTGGAAGAGTTTTGTCCCCAGCGACATCGCCGAGCTGCAGGAAGACATCGCCAAGCAGGCGCGGGGCTACGACCTCGTCCACATTCAGCATGAGCACGGGATTTTTGGCCATGGCCTCGGCTACAAAAAATCGGCCCAACATTTTGCTGGCACCCTGCGGGCACTTCAGGCTGAGAAGACTCCGGTCGCGGTTACGTTTCACACAGACCCGCTGGGTGATCACCGGTTCGGTTCTTCAGGGCCGTTGCTGTCAACGCTTCACGAAGGTTTCAAAAATTTGCAGCGAAGGCGTGTCTGGCGGCGGGGCGTCAGCGCTCGATTTGGCTCCCGGCCCGACCAGGCCAAAGCAATCGTGCACACGATGTCGAGCCGCCGGGCACTGATCCGCCATGGCATGGACGCGACGGCTGTCCATGTGATCAACCATGGGTGCTTGCCTCCCCGCGATACGTCCAGCGACGGCCTCGCCGCGAAAGCAGCGGTCGGCCTGGCTCCGACTGATATCCTGCTCACCATGTTCGGCTTTGTCAGTCCCTACAAGGGGCACGACCTCGCCATTCAATGCCTCGAGCGTCTTCCCGATCACGTTCATCTGGCGATCTGTGGTGGCTCCCATCCCGAGGCTGATGATGATTTTTTGGCATCCTTGATCGGGTTGGTGCATGATCGCGATCTGGATGACAGGGTGACGATTACCGGTTGGCTGACACCGGCCGAAGCGGACCAGTACTACGCGGCGACTGATATCTGCCTAGCCCCATACACAACCGCTGATCTGTCAGCCTCAGGGGCAATCACCTGGGCACTTGCCTCGGGCAAGCCGATTATCGGAAGCAAGATCCCGGCCTTTCGAACCATCTGCCGTGAACAGCCCTGCATGCTGCTGACGACTCCGGGCCGGGTGAACGAGATTGTCTGGGCGGTTGAGAAGTTGACCGCTTCGCCGGACGCTGCCGATCGCCTGGTAACTGCCGCTCGGGAATACGTCGAAGCCCACACGTGGCAGGAGACCGCCGGCGTGACGAGTGAGCTCTACAGCTCTATGCTCAGCAACGCCTCTCTCCATGCCAAGGGCGTCAGCAAACGCGGGCTCGTTGATCGAGTCAATTCAAGCAGAAAGGTTGAAGACCTGTCGCCGCAGCGCTCCATGAGAGTTTTTCCGACACATGAGCAGGAGAATGCTCCGGCGTTTTCGACCACTCGCCAGCGACGGGCTGCATGAGCCCCTCAAATGCCTTCGATCAACGACTGCGGGTCAGCAAGAGGTCGGAATGAGGAATCGCAAAGAGTTCATCCCGGGTGAGTGGCTGGAGTGTCGGCATCTGGCCGATGCCGGGGTAGTTTTCGGGGCAGATCCGCTGGACTACAAAGTTCTGGTCATCAAGTAGAAAGTTCCACATGGCATCAATCTCTGGTTGCCGATCCGGGAACGCCCGATAGGTGTGCGGATCCCACTCCATCACTATCGACAACTCCGGACTGCCGCAGATCAACTCCCGGCCACCGGAAATAACAAAGCACTCCGAACCTTCGGCATCGATCAGCATTGCCTTGACCGGAGCTTCGATGAAGGAATCGAGGGTTCGGCCCTCGGTTTCGATTTCCTGAAACAGTCCCCGCGGGATGAACATTCGGTTGTCGTCGAGAATCTCCGGAACCGTTTCGGCCGACCAGAGACAGCCTTCCAAATGTCGCGGCGTCCGGGCCCGGGCGAAGAGATTGCCGCCACCGATAAACTGCGGGTCGTAGGCGAACTTCAGCAGTTTCCGGTGGGAATCAGGGGCGACGGCCGCAAGGTTATACGCCCGGATGATGCCCGGAAATCCACTCCAGTACATGCCTTTGACAAGGTAGGGAAAGACAACCGGATTCGCCTCGACGGCGTGAACGCAGCCCCGGTGGCCGACCCGTTGGGCAGCTAAGGCACTGTAGTAGCCGAAATTGGCCCCAACATTCACGACATGGTCGCCTGGCTCAAGTAGGCTCAGAAAGACGGCATTGGTCCAGGGCTCGATACAGCCGTCGCGGATGATCCCGAGGCCGACGTCGACGTTCCACGCGGGAACGACTAGGAAAAACCCGTGCACCGTCTCGACGGCCAATTCATCACCAGTCAGCCGGATCACCCGTCGTGCCGGTTTTTCAAAAATTCCCACTCGCAGCTCCCGATGACTTATCTGGCAAGGAAGTCTTTTTCACCGTTGTAGCGAAGCGATTGCAGTCTGGAGAAGAGCGGTTCCCCTGGGGCCTACCGAAAGCTTGGAGTAGTTGATCAAACCTATTGGACGGGTTCCTGCGGGGTCATCCGGATTGACTGGATAGCCAGGGACTTCTGCCGGCTGTCAGCGGCTTGGCAGATTGCCTCGGCTGAGGTTGTGCGAGCCGCCGCAATACGCAGGTCAACCAAGCCCGATCTGGTCTGCTCGGCGGGAACAGTGAGGGTGACAATCGTCTTCCCTCCACGGGCTGTGACCGTCGGGGCCACGACCAGCCCGTTGATTAGGAAGACGGTCTGGGGGAACAAATCCGGCTCGAGAAAAGCCACAAACGAGATGGCAACGGTGTGCGCCCGCCCCGGTCGGACCGGCAGGAAGAGCTTGGATTCCCGTTCCGGCCCCATCCACCGCAGGGTGTCGGCCCCAGTCCCCTCCCGGCCATGGAAGTTGATACCGGGCAGGGCGTCGGCAAGGCCGATCTCCCAGCTCGGGCCGCCCGGAGCGGCTGGCTGGCTGGCTTGCCAGCGGGCGAGGGCGGCATTATGCAGCACCCGCTGTCGCCAGTCAGCGTACTGCTTGCGGCCAGCTTCGTAGATAGTCTGATCGAGGGCGACCATTTCTTCAGGAACTTGGCTGGCCAGATCTGCTGTGGCGGTTGGGCCATCAGCAGCGTTGTGGACGATCAGCTCGCCCGGTGGCAGCCAATGATTGGCAAGGCTGACCAGTTGGGAAAACTCATTGAGGTCGGAAAGGTCTGCCAGATGATCAATCTTCGTGAGATTTTCTAGCACGTCGTCAAGGATCGCCTGCTCGCCAATCTGAGGCCAATTTCCGTGGCCGAAGTAATGGCTGCTGAGGCTCCGGGCCTGGAGGTTAAAGATTGTCCCCCAGACATCATGCCGGTCAAGTCGGCGACAGAAGTCGGCTAACGGTAACTCTCGCGCAAGGCTGTAGAGGTTCTCGCTTTCGTAGCCGGGGCTACCAGCAGGAGCCGGTGGAATTCGGCGGAGATGCAGATAGTGCGAGGCGACTCGTTCACGGGGCTCGCGGAGCAGCGTGTAGACGGTCACCGGGCGGTCTGTCCCGACTTCCAACAGAGTTCGCCAGGTGAAGTGATTTTCGGCCACAAGGTCATGACGCCGTATTGCGGCTGCGTACCGCTGGGTAAGTTGCCGAACGTTCTCGGCGTTTTTTAGGCTAGCCTTCAGCCGCTGATGTTCCTGCCAGTCAGCGGTCGATTTCTCAGCCGTGTAGATCGCAGACACGGGAAAGTGCCGGGAGAGAAAGTCGGAAAACGTGTTGCCGCCACACTTCGGGATGTGCAGAAAGAAGTGGAGTGGCCGTGTCTGACCCTGCCCGCTGGCTTCGCCGACACTCTGATTCGACGGTGCCGACGTGTTGGCACGGTCACTGTCTGTGTCCTGATCTTGCCGGACGCTGGTTCTGCCGGTGAGGAGAGATTTCAGTTGGCGGAGATTCCACATGCCTCGAAGGTATAGCCGAAGGAGTCGATTGTCCGGGCAAAAAGCTGCGCAACACGGTCACGGGTCGCTGGATCGTAAAATTGGCAGTAGTGGGGCCGGGGTGTCTTTCTCTGCATATGGGGCAGCCGCTGCCGGGGCAGCTGCAGCCGATCGCAGAGCGTGTCGAAATCAGCCTGCAGCCGCTCAAACCGCAGAAAAAAATCGACCAGTGGCCGGTCGCTGGCTGGATCGAAATACCAGCAGTCATTGATCGGGCCTTCGTTGTACGGCGGCGGGATGGTGGTGAAGTCAAACCGCTCGACAAACGAAGAAAAGTTGGTCTTCGCCGGCTCCAGAAAGCCATTGGGGTTGAGCAGCCGCATCCCCCGGAAGGAGACCATCAGATCCCAGGGACTGCGGACAATGCTGACCTTGAACGCCCGATCCCAGGCTTTTCGGCCGATTTTTTCCTGAATCATCCGCGGCAGGGCATGGGTATTCAGCGAAGTGTTGATCTTGTACCGGGTGGCCCGTGGACGATTGCTGCAGACGTGCTGCGGCAGCGGGGTCAGCTGGCTGGTGGGAAAACGGGACAGGTCCTCAGGTTCAAGGAACAACGCACTGACGAGATCGCCATCCCGGCACTTGGTCCCAAGTGCCTGAAGGACGCTCGTACCACCGACCTTGAAGGGCTTGAGGAACAGAAACTGCCGGCTTTGGGAATAAATCATGATGGATATGGCCTAGGGATCCAGGCCGCCAGCCGAGGATAGCCTCGTTCATGCAGTTGGTGAATGCTTGCTGCAGGTGGAGAGGATTCTTACGCCCCCTGATGGATCCTCCCGGCGAGATGGTGGTTGGCCAGGCCTTCGCTCACGAACCGTGTCATCAGCCGAAATTCATCCGGGGGAATCTCCCGCCAGCTGCGGTGCTCTTGGTGGGCTGTTTCGGTGGAAAAGAAGTCGGGAGGCAGAGCATATTCCTTCACCATCCGGGCATTGGTGGGGGTGTAATAGTCATCGAGTCGACGTTGCTCATTGGCATCAAGATAGTTTGGAGCTCGCCCAATCCAGTCAACCAATCCTGCTCGCATTCCTCGGGTGAAGCCCTGCCGCATCGCCTGCGCGACAAGCCGCGAATCATCGTGCTGGTAGTACCGGGCCGCCAGCCAGAGCGAGAACGCGACTCCCTTCCAGCCCAGCGACGGATTGATCGGCTCTTCAGCAATGTGGCCCGCCGGCAGGTCAGGGCATCCGAGAAGCCCGCAGAAGTCATGAACGATATCGCCATTGAAAAACAACGACCGGCGGTAGGGACGCACAACGACATTGTTCCGACCGATCAGACGGCTGAACTGGTCGAGGTAGTCGGCATAAAACATATTGCGGATACGGACAGGACTGAGATAGTCCGTCGTCCCCCAGGCAGCATGGGTGGGTAGCACTTTGAGGGCCTTTGCCTTCTGATTGTAAATCGCTCTCCAGAGTTCACGCTGTGGCCGCACGTACATTACCGCTGTGATGCTTGCCGCCAGGGTTTCAAGCCCACGAATCAGCGTTTCAGTCCAAGCGAGGGGCATTGAGAAGAAATGTTCGGAGCTTATTACAACAGTAGGCGTTGCCGAAGTTATGATCTGCTGCTTGAGTTGTTCCAGATGGTCTTGGAGAGGTTGCCCGTCTTGCTGCTGGTGGAGTGTGCCGACGGCCTTTGCCAGAGAGAGATGGGCCAGATCATTGGTGCCGATCTGCGGATAAAGAAAGCCTTGGTGGCGGAGCGATTGCCACTGTTGCCGCAGAAAGAACTGGAGGGCTGTGGTGCCGGTCTTGTGGGTGCCCAAATGTAAAATAAGACGAGGCTGCTGGAGCCGCGGGCGCGTCGGAGCGGAAACCTGAGTGCCTCGATTGAACGGTGTGCGGAACGAACGCATGTTGGAGATCGTCCCCATCAGCCGTCCTTTCGACAAGAGCATTTCGACTCATTCCTCCTTGCCGGGAGCAAGCGAGTAGGCAGGCGGAGGGCTGCGACGGTGTTCAGTGCATCGTGACGGCGACTATCGTCATGTCATCGAGTGGCTTGCGGGGTTGGCAGAACTGCGACACGACCGCAAGCGTGCCTTCCACCAACTCGGCCGCGGGGGCACCTCGGAGGTCCCGCAGGGCAGCATGCACCCGATCCATCGTGAACAGTCGACCCTGATCGTCTTCGGCCTCAGCGAGCCCATCGGTCAGCATGATCAACGAGGTTCCCGGCGTGAGCCGGAGCAGCCCGGAGGTCTCATAGGAATGGTCCTCGACGATTCCCAGTGGAAAGCCGCCGGGGGCGTCGAGGCTTTCAATCGCACCGGAGTCGTGCAGGAGCCAGCCACCATGGCCAGCGTTGGCGAAAATCAATTCCTGCCGGGGAAGGTCGAGGATGCCACAAAATGCCGTCACGAAATGCCCGGAACTCGTCTCCGCGAAAACATGCTGATTGGCTGCTGTCAGGATGGTTCCAGGGTCGGCGTGCTCATGCACCAGGGAGCGGATGGTGCCCATGGTCGATGCCATGATGAAAGCCGCTCCGAGCCCATGACCACTGACGTCCGCAATCAGGGTGCCCAGACGGCCGTCAGGCAGGCGGTAAAAGTCAAAGAAATCTCCTCCCGTCGCATCTGCCGGAATACTGTGGGCGGCAATCTCAACACCGGGAATACTTGCGGGGACTTTGGGGAGCAGCCGCTTTTGAATGAGAGCAGCAGCTCGCAGGTCATGCTCGAGGGCTGCCAGACGACGTTGTTCAAGCGTTCGTTCGTGGCGTTCAACGGAGTACCGCACGGCCCGAGCCAGGCTGCTGCTGCTCAGTTCTGATTTCGGGAGATAGTCTTGTGCGCCCTCCTGGACTGCCTGGAGGGCGAGAGTATCTCCGGCGAGTCCGCTTAGGATGACGACAGGCAGGTCAGGGCTGTGAGCCGCGATCCGCCGAAAACTTTCGATGCCAGTGCTGTCGGGAAGGTTCAGGTCGAGGAGGGCAGCGTGAAAGGGTGTGTTGCTCGCGGCGGTGTCATCGATGGCTGTGAGGGCCTGGGCAATGGTCTCGACCTGATGGCACTGAACGTCCAGTGGTGATCGCTCCAGGTGAATCTGGATCAGTTCTGCATCGCTGGGGCTATCTTCAATGAGCAGAAGACGGAGGAGACGATTCATAAAAACGGCCATGAGGTGCTTCGGAATGTTCAGGGGAAGAGTCGGTCAGTGGTGGCCCCGTGCAATAGTCAAACCCAGCGGTGATTCAGGCATGAGAATGCTCACCCTGAGGGAGCCGGACAACCTGAAACCAGAACGCATCAATTTCGCGCATCGCTTGCAGAAATCCACCCAGTCCGACTGGTTTGCGGATATAGCAACTTGCCTTGTGTTGGTAGGCGGAGGCGACGTCTTCTTCGCTGTCAGACGTGGTGAGCACGATCACAGGAATCGACCGGAGTTGCTCATCGTTGAGAAGCGTGGCGAGCACCTCGTGGCCATCCATTCGGGGCATGTTGAGATCGAGCAGAATGAGATCGGGCCGGGGAGCAGCCGAAAACGGGTCATCACGGCGAAGAAACGCAAGGAGTTCCACGCCGTCGCTCACGTGATGGGCATTGTTCGCAACGGTACTCCGTTTGAGGGCCTCGAGCGTCAGGCCCGCATCGCTCGGGCTGTCCTCAGCAAGAAGGATCTCCAGCGGTTCGCTGTGGTGCTGCCTGCAGAATGTCTCGGCTTGTGTCATGGTGAAAGGCTCAGGTTGTGGGGGCAACAGGTGACTCAGCCGCCGGCGGTTGCTCGGTGGGTCGGTGGTTCTCTGGAGGCGGCTGCTCTGCAGGGAGGCTGATGCTGAAAAGGCTGCCTCTGCCGTCAGCCTCTTGGACCGAGATCCAGCCGCCATGGCGTTCGATGATGTGTTTGCAGATTGCCAGGCCCATGCCGGTGCCGGGATAGGCGGTTCTCGTATGAAGCCGCTGGAAAATGACAAAAATCCGCTCCCGATGCTCGGGGGGAATGCCAATGCCGTTGTCGCGAACGGTCAAAAGCACTTCGGTGTCAGTCCTCCGCCCGGCGACGCTGATGCGGGGCGGCTGGTCGCCATGAAACTTGATCGCATTGCTGAGGAGATTCTGAAAGACCCGGACCAACTGACTTCTGTCACCAACCACCGGGGGAAGGTCATGAACGACCACCTCAGCGTGAGTCTCAGTGATCGCACTGGAGAGGTTGGCGATCGCCTCCTGGACCACCGCATTGGTGTCGAGCGAGACAAACTCTTTGCCGCGGGTGTTGACGCGGGAGTATTCAAGCAAGTCTTCGATCAGACGTTGCAAGCGGTGGGCACCATCGACGGCATGGCGAATGAACCCTCGGCCGCGGTCGTCAACACTGGTGGCGTATTGTTCTTGGAGCAGTTCACAGTAGCCGGCAATCGCCCGGAGAGGTTCTTGCATGTCATGTGAGGCGGCATAGGCGAATTGCTGGAGGGCCTCGTTGCTGAGGCGAAGTCTGGTCTCACTCTGGTGGCGTCGGTCGACTTCTGCGGTGAGGGCCACTGTTTTGGCATCACGCTCTTGCTCGGCTTTCCAGCGGTCGGTGATGTTTGTCACGGCAGCCAAGACGCTGGGCCCCTCATCGAGAAGCAGCGGGCCCAGCCCCACTTCGACGGGGAACTCTTCGCCAGCCTTGTTCACCGCGAAGAGTGGGCCGGTTGCCGCCATTCGGCGCGGGATGGGATGCCTCATGTAGGTGGTGCGATCCACGACGTGGTGGTTGCGGAGTCGGGTGGGAATGAGGATTTCGACCGGCTGGTTGACGAGTTGGTTGCGAGCCCAGCCAAAGTCCTGAAGCAGACGTTCATTGGCGTAGGTCACCAGCCCCTGCTGGTTGGTCACGAGGATTCCCACCGGAGCAGCCTCAAGCATGTGCTGGATGTCGCGGAGTTGCCGCCGCATGGCCAGTTGGCGGGCAATCGCCTGGGCATTCGACCGCAAGACGAAGAGGTAGGCGACGAGATAGGCCATCAGCCGGAGGACATGCCAGCCCCACCAGGGCACGTCCCAGAGGGTTGACTGTTCGAACATGATCGCCGCCGTACCAAAGAGGGAGCAGTGCAGGCAGAACAGCAGATCGTCCTGGTTTCGTGTGGTGAACCAGGTCTGGAGCAGGCGGGCCGCAGCAGCCAGCAGCAGGAATCCGCCGCCGACATTGAGGATTGTGGCCAGTGTTGTGAAATGGTCACCATCGACGAGGGCTGGCAGGGAGGCGGGGGCGGCAAGCGAACTGATCGCCACAAGCAACGTCGCTCCCAGAACGGCCAGCGGCCAGGCGTGGCGGTGCCAGAGCGCCCAGCGGCGGGGGAGCCAGGCGAGCACAAACAGCCCGCCTCCAAGGAAGGTGGCAATTGAGTGCAGCCAGACAAAGCAGTTGCCGGCATACACCAAGGCGTGAGCCCCATCGAGCATGCCCATGGCGATGAGCGCGGCGGCAATCTGAATGTTGTAGCTGCCACCATCCTTTCGTCCTTCCAGGGAAATCAGTTGGCGGGCCACCTCAAGGGCGATGAGGGCGCCAATCATTTCAATCGACGAATGGACGGGGTACTGCTGCCAGCGCCAGTCAGCCAGCAGCGTCTGCCCAAGAATCAGGCTGGAGACATGCACCACGGCACTGGCTGCGATGATGCCCCAGAGCAGCCCGCTGGAAGGCTCGTCGGTGCGGTGAGTGATATCTGGCTCCATGCTCTGCTGCTTTCGCTAACGCAGCGCAGCGGAGGCTTCAGTTCGTGGAACGCCTGGCCGCTACCCACCCTCATCATACGCCCAGAACAGGGGGGGGGAAGCAAGTTGCGGAAATCGCGGTCAGCCCAGGATCTCATTGACGACATGGCCGTGGACGTCGGTCAGCCGGTAGCGGCGGCCCTGGAACTTGTAGGTGAGCCGTTCGTGGTCGATGCCCAGCAGGTGCAACAGCGTGGCGTGGAAGTCGTGCACGTGGACGCCGTCCTTGGCGACGTTGTAGCCGTACTCACAAGTTTCACCCCAGCTGACACCGGGCTTGATACCACCGCCAGCCATCCAACTGGTAAAGCAGCGGGGATGGTGGTCGCGGCCGAAGTCAGCCCCCGGCCGGTAGAGTCCTTGGCAATAGTTGGTGCGACCAAACTCACCGCCCCAGATCACCAGCGTCTCATCAAGCATGCCCCGGTCGGCGAGGTCCTGGACAAGCGCCGCTGCTGGCTGGTCGGTCTCCTGGCACTGTCGCTTGAGCCCCCCTTTGAGGCCTCCGTGGTGGTCCCAGCCCTGGTGATAGAGTTGGATGAATCGCACGCCCCGCTCGGCGAGCCGGCGGGCGAGCAGACAGTTGGCGGCAAAACTGCCGGCATCCTTGGCATCAGGGCCGTAGCGATCGAGCACATGCTGGGGCTCGTCAGAAAAGTCGGTCGCCTCTGGCACACTTGCCTGCATCCGGTAGGCCATTTCATAGTTGGTGATCCGGGCGGCAATCTCGGCATCCGGCGTGCCCGCAAACTGGTGTTCGTGCAACTGCCGCAGGCCGTCGAGCATCCAACGGCGGCTTTCGGCTGAGACGCCGGGTGGATTATTGACGTAGAGCACCGGGTCGGCTCCCGAACGGAACCGCACCGCCTGATGCCGTGAGGGCAGAAAGCCCGCCCCCCAGAGATGGCTCTGGAGCGGTTGGCCACTCTTGTTCTTGGTGATCAGGGCGACAAAGGCGGGTAGGTCATCAGATTCGCAGCCAAGGCCATAGTCGAGCCAGGCGCCGATGCTTGGCCGGCCGGGAATCTGCGAGCCACTCTGCATGAAGGTGACCCCGGGACCATGGTTGATGCTCTCGGTGTACATCGTCTTGACGAAGCAGAGCTGGTCGACCACGCCCGCCGTGTGGGGCAAGAGGTCGCTGACCCAGGCGCCACTTTCGCCGTGCTGAGCAAACTGAAACGGCGAGCCGACCAGCGGAATTGAACTCTGGTTCCCCGACATGCCGGTGAGCCGCTGGCCACCACGGACGCTCTCAGGCAGCTGCTCGCCGGTCCGCTCACGGAGCAGTGGCTTGTGGTCGAACAGGTCGAGCTGCGATGGTCCGCCCGATTGAAACAGGTAGATCACCCGCTTGGCCTTGGGGGCATGGTGCAGGGTTTTCAGAACGCCCGGGGTGCTGGCAGCCTGGGCGTTGCTCCCGAGCATCTCAGCTAGGGCGAGGCCACCGAGGCCCATGCCGAAACTGCTCAGCCACTGCCGGCGGCGCAGGACTGTTGCGGTGGGGTGCGGCATCGTCAGTCGCTGCGTCATTGCTTCATCACGCTTTCGTCATGGGCCAAGAGTCCAGAGAGAACCGCCGCAAGGGCCGCCGTCTCGACTTCTGGCAGTTCCGTGTTCGGCGGCCGTTGGCCGACCGCCAGCAGTTTTTTGGCCTCGTTGGGATGGGCTGCGTACCACGTTGTTTGATCGTTCACCATCCGGCTGAGAATCTGCTGCTCTTCGTCGTCTGGCCGGCGGCTGGTCAGCCGGTAAAACCCGTCAGTGACGGCTTCCCGGACATCACCGGCATGGTCAGTGAGGAGGGTTTCGGCTAGTACCCGGGCTGCCTCGACAAACTGCGGGCCGTTGAACAGCACAAAGGCATGCAGCGGCGTGTTGGTGGTGTCACGTTTGGCGACACAGACAACGCGGTTGGGCATGTCGAAAGCTTCGAGCACCGGTGCCGGCCCGCTCCGCCGCCAATAGGTGTAGAGGCTGCGGCGGTAGAGGTTCTCGCCACTCGCTGGCTTTTCTGGCTTGAACGAATCGGCGATGTCATAGGGCTTCACTGGCGGGCCGCCCTGTTGTTCGACCAGCAGGCCGCAGGATGCCAGGATGCCGTCGCGGATCATCTCGGCTGGCAGCCGGTGCCGCGGCCCCCGGGCTAGCCAGGTGTTGAGTGGATCATCGGCCATGGTGCTGGCGTCAGCGATGCTCTGCTGGCGGTAGACCTGCGACGTCATGATGAACTTCAACAGGTCTTTCACATCCCAGCCGAAGCCACCCTCAGCCCTGGGATGCGAAAACTTCCAGGCCAGCAGGTCGAGCAATTCGGGATATTCCGGTGGCGTCGCCTGGCTGCCGAGGTCCTCCGTGCTGCGGACGAGGCCCTGCCCAAACAACGCCAGCCAGAAGCGGTTGACGGTCACGCGTGCCAATAATGGATGGTCGGAGTCAATCAGCCAGCGGGCCAGGCCGAGCCGATTGCGGGGTTGGTCGGCCGGGAACGGCGGCAGCACCGCCGGCGTGGCCGGGCTGACCGGCTCGCCCCGCTTGTCGTAGTCGCCCCGGGTGAGCAGGTAGGCCTGTTTCGGTTCGGCCAGTTCCCGCATCACCATGATCTCTTGTGGCTTCTCGGCCAGGTCATCCCGGGCCCTGCGGGCATCTTCGAGGGCCTGCCGCTTGTCGGCAGCATCGTCATCGCAGGCAGCGGCAAAAAAGCCGGCGATCGCTTCGGTCTCACGGCCAGCGGCCAGGGTATCGGCGAGGGTGCCGGGGGCGAAGCATTCACGGACCTCCAGCAGCGACAAGGCCCGGTCAAAGACGCGGAAGTCATCGACAAGGCCGTCCTTCAGGCCATGGTCCCGCATCCGTTCGCCAATGGTGATCGTGTCGCCGCCTCCACCGGTGATCTCGCGGGTGAGGTTGTCGCGAACGACCTCGGTGGCCGCGGGGTGGCCGTTGACGAAGATGGTCAATCCTGCTGCCCGACCGGAGCCGTCGCTGCTGACAGCAACCTGCACCCACTCACCCGTCGGCAGCGGTTCGGCCGCGCGAACGCTGACAGCATCCCCCGGCCAGAAGTGGATCAGCGACCACCGCAGGTGGCCCTTGTCGAGAAGCAGTTCGTAGCCTCGGCTGCCGGCGTCGGTCCAGGCCTTGGACCGGTGAAAGACCACGGCCCGGTCGTAGGGCTCGGGCACCTGGAGCCAGAGCGACACGCTGAACGGCTCGCTGCGGTGGAAGTTGCCGACCGGGGTGGTCACCGGATGGTCGCCGGTCAGCTTGATCGCTTGGCCGCTGTGGCCGGCGACCAGCGTATTGTCGCGCGGGGAGCTGGCGGCATGGTCGCCCGTTTTTTCGGAGTCAGGAGTCTTCGTTGTGTTGGCATCGGCC
>JBDQOY010000124.1:0-6111 GCA_040260935.1 Pirellulales bacterium | reverse complement strand
GGGATGGACCGTGTCAGGGAAGTGCTCAGGGTGCGCGGCGAGCGGGGTGTAGCAGTCAATGCCGGCAGCTTCCGAGCGGCTGATAACCGCATCGAGGTGAGGAATGACCTCATGGAGCACGACGGCATTGCTGATGCCCCAGCGTTCCGGAAAGACCGGAACCGGCTTACAGAGCCAGACTGTCGGATGGCTCGGGAGGTTCCGAAAGGTTTCAATCAGGTCAGTGGCATCAGCGATGAAGCGGCCCTTGCGTTTCCAGTTCTGAGGTTTGCTGTCGTTGGTGCCGAGCATCAGGACGACGACATCGGGACCAAATCGTTTGGCTTCCTGGAGCTGAGGTGTCTTTGTGTAGGGGGCATCGCCGGCTCGCAGGAGCGTGGTTCCACTGACACCGAAGTTCCGCACCTCCCAGCCAGGCCCGAGCATGCGGCCCAATTGTGCCGGATAAGCATTCTCTTCACGGTTCTCGATGCCAGCCCCGAAGGTGATGCTGTCACCGACGCAGGCCACTTTGATCGGGGGACTGTCAGCAACAGCGGCATGACCTGGAACGGCCCACATGCCCCAGAGGCAGGCGGTGACAACAAAGACCTGACGGAGGCAATGCACGGCGAAAGACTCGTTGGGAGGTTGGAAGCGGCCTAATCTGCGGCCGGTAGCCAGTGCCGCACGGTTCGGAGTCCGGCCTCTGCCGACCGCTCGGGCCAATATTCCAGGCCAATGTAGCCCGCGTAGCCCGTCTTACGGATGGCCTCAAACAGCCAGGGGTACGAAAGTTCTCCATCATCCAATTCGTGCCGTCCCGGGCAGCCGGCGGCGTGGAAATGGGCGATCTTGTCGATGTGCTGTCGGAGGGTTGCGGTCAGGTCGCCTTCGCTGATTTGCTGGTGATAGAGATCGAATGTCACCTTGACGTTCGGGCTGTCCACTTCATCGATGATCGCAAAGGCCTCATCACTGCGAACGAGGTAGTACCCCTGATGGTCGACCGTATCATTGAGTGGCTCGATACCGAGGACGACGCCGCTGTTCCGGAGAATCGCGGCGGCCTCTCGGAGGCCTGTCACAAGGCTAGCGTGTTGCTCCTCGCGGGAGAGGGTCGGACAGGCATCCCCAACCTGGGAAATCAGCGTGGGGCAATTGAGCCGCCGGGCCACTGCAACCGACTCAGCCAGTCCCTCAAGATAGTCTTCGCGGCAGGCGGGGTCGACGAGGCTGACGAATCGGGTGCAGCAGGCTGCGATCTGCAACTGGTGGTGGTTGCGAAGTTCGACGAGGTGATCAAGGTCTTTCTCCCACCACTTCCAGAATTCAACTGCGGAGTAGCCACAGTCAGCAACTGTCTGCAAGGCAGTTTCCAGGGGAACGCCTTCCAGCACGGCATCAATACAGACAGAGAGCTTCATCGGCATGATGTGCACCTAGTGAGAAAATGGGGTGAGGACGCTGAAGTCGGCGAAGCTGATGTAGATCGCAAACACGAGCAGGATCAACAACAGACCGACTGGTTTGGCAGAGGGCCAGGGTGTCATGTCGACTGCTCCGCTGTTGGGCTGAATGAACTCGTCGCTGCGAGGCTTGATTTCACCAATCACCAGCATGAGCACAAGAAGCCAGCAGAAGACAAGCCCCAAGAAGTGAAACTCGTGCATTGAGGCAACGATGCGATCGAGCGGTGGCAGGAAATAACCAGCGGGAATGAGCAGGAAGCCAGCCAGGAGCCCGATTTTGGCAGCCAGCGGTGGTGCTCTCCGGGAAAGCATGCCAACGAGCACCACCGAGAAAATGGGAATGAAATAGATGCCGTTCATCTTCTGGAGGTAGCCAAAAATACTTTCAGTTTGTGCGAGCAGCGGGGCGATGATCATCGCCGCGATCGCAATCGTCCACCCGAAAATGACTCCCGACCGAACGACCGCCTGGTCACTGGCCTCTTTGGCAAAGACGTTTTTAAAGAGCCCCAGGCTGAAGAGGGTGCAGGCGCTGTTCAGGGCCGAGTTAAAACTTGAGAGAATCGCACCGATCATCGCTGCGGCAAAAAAACCGGTGAGCGGGCCTGGAAGGGTTCGTTGAACCAGCAGGCCATAGGCATCGTCGGCCTTGATGCCCTCGGACTGAAACATCGAAAAGGCGATCATGCCGGGGAGCACCAGGTAGAGCGGGCCGAGCAGTTTGAGCCCACCCGTCAGGAGGACACCCTTCTGGCCCTCTGCGAGGCTGCTGGCGCCGAATGTTCGCTGGATGATCTGCTGGTTGGTTGTCCAGTAAAACAAGGTGAGCAGGAACACGCCTGAGAAGATCGTTGAGAATGGCACGGATGATGTTGATGTGCCCACCGAGTTGAACCGACTGGCCTGCTGTTCGCGAAGGACGCCGATGCCGCCCAGCAGCCCGGCGTCACCGCCAAGGTCCGTGAGTCCGAAGGCGGTGATCATGAGTCCGCCGACGAGCAACCCTATGCCGTTGAGGGTGTCTGAGACAGCCACGGTGCGGAGGCCACCGAACAGGGCGTAGATCGAACCGGTGATGCCCACCAGCCAGACAATCAGCCATAGGGCGAGTGTGTCAGGGGCGATGCCAAGCCTGGCGGGGAACGATCCCAGCATGGCGGTGACGTCCAGGATGCCGATCATTCCCTTGGCCCCGGTGTAGAGGATGATTGGCAGAAGGATCACAACGTAGGCAGACAGAAAGATCAGATTGGTGATGAGCTGGGTCTGATGGTCGAAACGGATTTCGAGGTACTGCGGGACGGTCGCCACTCCACTTTTCAGGAATCGAGGGAGGAAGAACCAGGCCATGAAGACGAGGGAGATCACTGAGATGACCTCCCAAGCCATGACGCAGAGTCCGTCGAGATAGGCTGCCCCGTTGAGACCGACCAGTTGTTCTGTGGAGAGGTTGGTCAGCAGAAGTGAGCCGGCGATCAGTGGGAACGTGAGTGACCGTCCCGCGAGGAAGTAGCCCTGGCTGCTGGCATGATCATCCCTGCGGGTGATGAGCCAGGTGAGGACGCCGACTAGGCACGTGAAGAACAGGAATGAGAGAAGCGTAAGGAACATGGCTGCCAGTGCGTGAAGTCGCTGTGAAGTTCAAGCGAAACCGTTTGATTGATGCCGACGACAAAAGTTTAATTGATAGAGACAAACATCATGTTTTGATGGGATGCCCTATTAACGAGTAGGATCCAGTGAGCTGCTTTGGTGGCAGAAGGGGGCATGGGATGCATTTTATCGCATCCCACTCAAGGCTAGCGAAAGTGTTCAGCCCAAGGGTTGCGACAGCCGGATGTACCAAAGAGCCTGTTAGTTTGCCTGGGCTTCATGAGGAGTGAGGAGTGAGGAGCAACTCTGGCAGTGTTGGCGTGCTCTTGCGGCAGGCGAAAACTGCTTTGCTTCTCTTTTTAGGCATTAGCGTATTTTGCTGCGAACGCAGTGCAGATGTTTTTTTAGTCGGTGCTGCTGGCGTGGTGTGAGGAACGAGTTAAGTTACTGAAATGATGGTTCTGTTTTTGCCGGCGACTCTCTTGACTGCTTGGCTGCTCGCAATATTCGGGATTTCTGCTCCGGGTTCGTTCGCCGGCGAGGCTTTTGCGGATAATGCGATTCGTTGGATGATGGCCTTGCCGGCTGGTGGCATGTTTGTCTCGAGTTCAATTATGCACATCGTATTCGCGAAGCAGACTGCAGCGAACATCGGCTGGCAGTCAAATGGTTTTCAGTACGAAGTTGGTTGTTGCAGTTTTGGTTTAGGTGCTGCTGGAATCTGGGCTGCTTATCTTGATCAGTCGGCTTGGTTTGTTCTTGCAATCGTTATTTCATGCTTTTTGCTCGGGGCTTCATTCGTCCACATTCGCGAGATAGTCAGGAAGAATAACCGCAATTGGGGGAATACTGCGGTGCTTTTGTACGATCTCGGCTTGCCGGTATCGCTTTGGGCACTTTACGTTATTCGTAAGTAGTGGCTGTTCGGTGGTGAGCAGGATTTTCAAGGTTGATGATCGGACTGCACGTGCTGAAAGTCAGCCCAACCGTGCGTTGTTGGGTATGCGGCCACTGGGAGCTTCTGTCGTCCGAATGTTATCTGCCAGTCAGATGGTCTTTAGCCAGCGTGTCGTTCCATCCTTGCAGGCTCTTTCACGCGAAGATTTGCGTTAGCAATGTGAGCCGATCCCTAGGGCTGTCTGGTGTCGCTGCGGTGAGAATGCATCGAGCGGCTGTTGGGGCGAATCACCGCAGATGAGATCAGCAATGGCGACTGCGGTACCGGTTGAAAGATGAAGCCCCGCTCGATAGTGGCCCGTCGCCAGCCAGCCGTTGGCGACGTCGGGCAGTTGCCCAATGGTGGGCAGCCCGTCGGGAGAGCCGGGGCGGAGGCCGGCCCAGCTAGCCTCTGCCGCGGCGAATGAGATGTCTGGCAGGATGGCTTGCAGCAGGCTCCGCAGGCGGTTGAGGGCCGGTGCTGTTGTTGAGGCATCAAACCCGGCATCCTCAAGCGTTGAGCCCACCAGCAGGTGACCGTCGTCGCGGGGAATGAGATATTCAAACCCGGCTCCTAAGTTGATTACCCGGTGGAGGAGTCCCGGTGCGTTCCGCTGCAGCAGCATCTGTCCCCGCCAAGGCGTGGTGGGAATGCTGAACCCCAGCGGGGCCAGCAGGCCTTCCGACCAGGCACCTCCGGCGATGCAGACAAAGTCGGCCGTTAGTGAGTCGGGGCTGGTGCCAGAGGACAGAAGCCTGATCGCTGCGATGCGGCCCGCTGTCGTCTCAAACTCCCTCACGCAGACGCCGTCGAGCAGTTCAACGCCGCGAGCCAGGCAGGAGGCCCGCAAGGCGGCCAGGTGCCGAGGTGGTCGCACCTGAGTTTCATCAGGAAGCAGGTAGCCGCCCCGAATGAAACCACTGGCAACGGCCGCGGCAAGCGCCGGCTCGAGGGTCGCGATCGCTGCGGCCGGCAGGGCTTCGTGTCGCACACCCAGCCGCCGCCAGCGGAGGACATCGTCGCGAAGCTCCGCGGCCGTGGGTGCTGAGACGTTGAGGGCCAGGGTGCCGCAACAGCGGAAGCCAGTATCGATTCCGGTTTCATCCCGCAGATCTGCCGCCCACCTGTGATGGAGGCGGTCGCTGGCCCAGGTCAATTGCTCCAGCGGAGATAGGCCAGGTGGGAGGGTGTCACCGGGAGGCTGGGCCGGGAAGATACCCCCTGCCGCCCACGAGGCCGATGACTGGATCGGATCGCGGCTGACGACAGTCACCGCCAGGCCCCGGTTGGACAGTTCGCGGGCGATCGACAGGCCGATAACGCCGCCACCAACAACGCAGCAGTCAGGCATTCGTCGCAACCTGCGAGCTGTCGGCGATGTTGACCCAGACGTGGACATGGGGCGCGCCGCGGAAGTGCCAGACAAAGGCGGGACCCTCCAGCCGCCAGTTGTCCCAGACCCCGTCGCCGCCGAGATCGCCCTGGCGATAGAAGACCATGCGGCAGGCCTCCCGGCCGCCCGGGGCGGCGAGGCATCGCTGGACTTCAGCCCGGTCGGTCCCGCGGAATGGCTCCAAGAGCAGGGTCAGCACCCGGTCGAGTTCGGCACGCTGGTCGGCAGTGAGGTCGGCGACTGAAAGGCCGGGCCGCTGGGCCGCGCCAGGGAACCCAATGGCATTTTCTTTGGGGGCCCGTTGCACCAGGGCTGCTGCTCGCTGGTGGCCGTCGAGCATGGCGAAGACTTCGTTGGCGGCCACCGCCTGGGGCCAGAAGACGTTGCCGGGGTGCCCGGGCTCTTCCGTGAAACTGCCGGTGTCGTGTCCGTAGAAGATCGGCCCGCCGAAGGCGACATGGTCGGCTGAGTCACCGTCGCAGCGAAGGGTCATGTGCCGGCCGGTCAGTAGGAACTGAAAACGGCCCGAGCCTGGATCTCCGAGGAGCGCGATGCTCTGGCCGAAGCCGAAGCCGCCGCAGTCATCTTCCAGTTGGCGGTCAAATCGCGGCTGCCACTCTGGGGTAATCAGCGATTCGAAGATTTCCCGAACCAGCCCCTGCTGCGTTGCGGTGAAAAAGTCGCTGGCAATTTCGGGTTGGCTTGCCTGCCAGTTGTTGGCCACGCGAGTGCGGAGC
>JBDQOY010000123.1:0-6628 GCA_040260935.1 Pirellulales bacterium | reverse complement strand
GCCGATGCTGACAGGGGCGGCAGTTCCTGAGTTGGGGCTGTCCCGGCATCGTCCGGGCATGGTGGCGAACGTTGCTGCAGGGGGGCGGCCGTGCCACACGAAAAAGCCGCCACGCAGCGGGCGACCGGTCGGCAGGCACCATCACCAACAGCGGAAGAGTCGCACGCGGCCGCTGCCGACACGGTGGTCGATCAGGCTCGTGTCACTCGATTCGTCACGATGGCAGATGTGGATCGTGCCAATCAGGAACAGCAACGACGGCAGCAGGTCCGGCAGCAGCGGATTCACGTGATCGTGACGTTGCTCACTGCGGGCATGGCAGCGGCGATCGCCTACATCGTGCTGCAACCACCGACGGCCGACCAACTCTACGATCGGATCGCGGCGGTTTCGACGAGTGACACGGGTGACCTCCGGGATGTCCGCCAGCAGATCAGCCAGTTTCTCCGTGTTTTTCCCGACGATCCGCGAGTGGCGGAGGTTGCCGCCCTCGACCAGACGATCAAGGTGGACATGCTCGAGAGGCGGGCCCGCCGCAGGGTTTGGGGTGACCGCAGCCTGCCAGCAATCGAACGTGACTATCGGGCAGCGCTTGCCCAAGAGGCTGAAAGCCCAACCGCTGCCTTGGAAGCCTTCAGGGCGGTGAAGACGCTTCATCAGGCGGACGCTGCGGAATCACTGCTGCCGTCCTCCGACCACGCGACGTGGCTAGCTTTGATTGAGCGGCAGCTTGCCAGGCTGGAACCCCGCGCTGCCGAGGAACAGGCAACCGATCACGAACGGACCGGTGCAATCCTGGCCGAGGCGGCCGCGCTTGCCAACAAGGCGTCCGCCGATCCCGAGCAGGGGCAGGACCTGCTGGCTGCCCGCCGGCGTCTTTTGAAGAGCCTTGTCACCACCTACGGCGACCGGCCCCATGTCGCCGCAGAGGTGGCTATCGCCCGAGAACTGCTTGCCACTGAAGTCGAAGGCGGCGCTGAGGCCTCGCCTTCCCCCACATCACCAGCCGCATCAGAATAAAGGTATTCCACCAACTGCCACACGGCTTGTTCCTCTGACAGAAATCATCCCGCCAATGTCCCAGAACCGTTCCAAGAGTCATGCAGCCTTTGCCCGCGCCTGCCAGTTGATTCCTGGGGGCGTCAACTCGCCTGCCCGCGCGTTCGGGGCTGTGGGGGGCGAGCCGCTCTTTATCGCGAGTGGCCTTGGGCAGCACCTGACCGACATCGACGGACACGTCTACCTCGATTACATCGGCTCATGGGGGCCGATGATTCTTGGGCATCGCCCTCCTCGTGTCGTCGCCGCGATCGACGAGGCACTTTCCAGGGGGACAAGTTTCGGGGCGCCAACCGAGGCTGAGAGTGGACTCGCCGAGCAAATCATCGACGCTGTCCCGAGCATCGAAAAAGTGCGGATGGTGAGTTCGGGCACCGAGGCAACGATGAGTGCCATCCGGCTGGCCCGAGGCGCAACCAGCCGCGACCGCATTATCAAGTTTGCGGGGAACTACCACGGCCACGGCGACAGCCTGCTGGTCGCCGCTGGGTCTGCCGCAGCGACACTGGGTGTGCCGAATTCACCGGGCGTGACGGCTGGCACTGCGAAAGACACACTCGTACTTGAGTACAACGACTGCAACCAACTCGAAGAGGCCTTTGTCTCCCACGGGCACGATATCGCCGCAGTCATCATGGAGCCTGTGGTCGGAAACATGGGCCTCGTCGATCCAGCCCACGAGTTCCTGCTGGCGGCCCGGCAACTGACGGAACGTCATGGCAGTGTCCTGATTTTTGACGAGGTGATGACCGGCTTCCGGCTTGCCTACGGTGGGGCCCAGGAACGCTGCGGCATCACACCCGACCTCACCACGCTCGGAAAAATCGTTGGGGGTGGGCTGCCGTTGGGTGCCTATGGAGGCAGGGCCGACCTGCTCGACCATGTTCTGCCGGCAGGCAAGGTCTTTCAGGCCGGTACGCTTTCGGGCAACCCGCTGGCGGTGGCTGCCGGGGCTGCGACACTTGGGGAACTGAAAGAACACTCGCCCTATGGCGACTTGGAACGTCGCGGGAAACGGCTTGAGGAGGGCCTGCGACTGGCTGCTGAAGCGGCAGGGCTACCTGCCACCGTAGCACGCGTCGGGAGCATGCTGACGCTGTTCCTGCAGCCGGGACGACTGGACGCTGGGGCGACGGCATTTCCGGTTATCGACTGGGCGACCGCCTCACAAAGTGACACGAAACGCTATGCCCGCTTCTTTTGGGGCATGATCGAGCGGGGCGTCTACCTGCCGTGCAGCCAGTTTGAGGCCCTCTTCTTTTCGATTGCCCATACCGACGCTGATATCGAACGTACGCTCGCCGCCGCCCAGGAAACCCTGGTCGAGGTTGCCGCCTGCAAGGACTGAGCCCCGTCCGTGCGGGTTATGTCAGCACAAGATCAATGACAAGGGGTAGGTGGTCACTGGCAACCCGCGCAAGGCTTGTGCGAACAATGCGGGCCTGGTCAACCTGGATGCGGCCGCGGACAAAAGCCTTGTCGAGCCCACCAACTGGGAGCCAGGCTGGAAAACTGCGGAAGTCTGTGGCGGGGCTCGTCACCTGGCGGAAGCCCTCTCGGCCGAGTGCGTTGGCAGCCAGCGTATCCCGCCAATCATTGAAGTCACCAACAATAACCGTCGGAAGTGGTTCGGCTGACCGGAACAACCGGTGGCCCAGGAGCCGGGCCATTTGCCAATGCCGTTCCCGCTCGTCAAGGCCCAGATGGGTGTTGCAGAGATGCAGCGGCCCGGTGGGAGCATCAATCAGCACCAGTTGCGCGCCGCGTGATTTCCGCAGGCCCCGCTTGAGCGAAATGCGATGTCGACTGCCAACCGGGAATCGGGAAAGCACGAGGTTGCCGTAGGTTCCTTGTCCCACGGGCACATTGGCCTGGAACACCGGATGCAGCCCAAGGCCACGGGCAAGCAGGCGGGGTTGATCGTCGAAGCCGCTTCGCTTCACCAGCCGATCGACTTCCTGCAGGCAAACCACGTCAGGACGCTCATGGTCGATGCAATCAAGGACCCGTTGGATGGAGTAGCGGCGATCGCGACCCCCGATCCCCTTGTGAATGTTCCAGGAGAGAAGTCGCATGAGAGCCTGGCAGACAGCGGACCGAACCGAGGAAAAGGTGACTTCATCATACCATTGACGGCCGCCTGTGGACGCGGGTCCGCGGGACTGTCCGCACTCACCATGTGGAACCTTTTCGCTGGCGAGGCGTTGAACGTCTCAGGAGCGGCCCCCGGGGTGCTTTTCTCTTACGGTGAAAGACATGCAGCGTTTCGTTCTTCTTTTTTTGGCTGTCGCCGCTGCCCCCAGTCAAGCAGGCGACTATGACCCGCTTATTGGGGCGGTCGCCATCGGAGCATTCCATGACCTTGTCGTGTCCGACGATTCGCGGGAACGGGAAATCCCAGTCCTTGTTTCCCTGCCAGCAGGAGATGCTGCTGCGGCTGTCATCCTCTTTAGCCATGGGCTGGGCGGATCAAGGCGGGGCAACGCGTATATCCGGGATCACTGGACGAAACGGGGCTATGCAACCGTCTTCATGCAGCATCCCGGCAGTGATGAGGTGGTCTGGAGGGACGAGGAGCCGCGGCGGCGGTTTCAGGCGATGGCGGCTGCCGCATCAGTGACCAATATGCGTGCCCGTGTTGGTGACGTTGGTGCAGTACTCGACGCCTTGGAATCCTGGAGTAGTGATCCGACTCACCCGCTGAACGGCAAACTCGACCTTGAGCACATTGGAATGGCTGGCCACTCCTTTGGAGCAAGAACCACCCAGGCGGTTGCTGGGCAGGCTGGCTGGTCATCTGGCTCTACTCGGGATCCACGACTCGACGCTGCTGTGGTGTTCAGTCCGAGTTCGCCGAAGGTCGAATCGGTGGCAGCTGCGTTCGGGGCCGTTGATATTCCCTGGCTGCTCATGACAGGCACCGAGGATGTTGCCGCGATTGGCGGGGCCACCGTCAACGAGCGGCTGGCCGTGTTTCCCGTGCTCCCCGCAGGAAACAAATTTGAACTGGTGTTGGATGGTGGGGCACATCACGCCTTCACCGATCACAGCACCCCCAGACTGCCTCCCAGGAATCCCAACCATCACCGCGTGATCAAGGCCTTCACCACAGCGTTCTGGGACGCATTCCTGCGTGACGACAGCCGTGCTGCTGGCTGGCTGAAGGGAACTGGATCACGAGACATGCTTGAGCCAGGCGATCGCTGGCAGATGAAGTGACCGGAGCAGGGGGGGCAACCACGCCGGCCCCAACCAACTGCAAAAGTTCGCGTTCTGGCGGTGGTAAAAAAGCCTCCCGCCCGGGTCTCTTTCGTGGTATTTTACCAGAGATTCTCGCTTAACCAAGAGATTCTCGCTTAACCAATGGGGCACTCAGGAATGACCACTTCACGACGCAGTTTTCTGGCTGACGCGGCGACTCTTTCCGTAGCGGCAGTCATGGCTCGCGGCACCTCTTCTGTTGCTGCCGATGTGGAAACTGTTTCGCAGAGCGGGTCGTGCCTCCCGCCCCCGCCGACGTCTGATAACGGCCTGTTGTTTTCCTGCAAGTACGGCATGACGAAAGGGCCCAGTTTGGAAGCGAGACTGGCAACCGCCAAGGAAGCCGGAATGGATGGTGTCGATTTCGACGCCGCCGGCGGCGTGACCCCTGAGGAGCTTCGCACAGCGGCCGCCGCAACAGGCGTCTTCATTCACAACGCCATTAATCATGCCCACTGGCAGCAGCGACTGACGACCGCCGATGATGCGGAACGAGCGACTGCCCAGGCAAATCTCGAACACTGCATTCGTGTCTCCCACGGTGCGGGTGGAAGTGGCGTGCTCATTGTGCTGGGACGCGATACCGATGGGCCGGAGGGGCCTGATCGGGCCCGTGAGGCCATTCGTGAGGTGGTCCCGCTTGCAGCCCAACTAGGCCAAAGAATTCTTTTTGAGAATGTCTGGAACGGCATGTTCTACGACCCGGAGGGGCCACGGACGCAGTCGGCCAAGGGGTTTGGGGACTACATCGACAGTTTCAGGAGCCCCTGGGTGGGGGCGTTCTTTGATCTTGGCAATCACGCCCGCTACGGAGACGTCGCCACCTGGATTCGGGAACTCGGGCCGCGGATCGTCAAGCTCGACATCAAGGGCTATTCCAATGCCCGAGCTGACCGCGATGGACCCTGGAAGGGTTTTGTTGACATTCTCGAGGGGGACATTGATTGGAAGAGCGTTCGCGCGGCACTTCGAGACATTGGCTTCACCGGCTGGGTGTCGGCTGAAGTCGGCGGTGGTGATGTACCCAGACTCAAAGAAGTGCTCCGGCAGATGCAGGAGGCGCTCATTGGCTGATTCCGCGTTCCCTTTGTCCGCACCAAATCCCAAGGAGAAAATACCCATGGCCGCCGATGTCCAACAGCACCGTACCCACCGTCGACGATTTCTCGCAGCAGGAACGACCGCCTCGCTCGCGGCTGGAGCCATGGTGCACTCGGCTAGAGCAGCCGACACCACCACGAAAGAACTCCGTCTGGCAGTGATTGGCTGCGGCGGCCGCGGCAGCGGAGCGATCAATAACTCGTTGACGGTGAATGATGGCGTCAAGCTAGTCGCTGTGGCAGACCTCTCCATTGACGCTTGCACCCGCCTTGTGGCTGGCACGAAGAAGGCCTTCTCTGAAAAGGTGGCAGTCGAGGAAGGCAAGATGTACGCCGGTCTCGACGCCTATAAGAAAGTTCTCGACGACCCAACCATCGATGTCGTGCTCCTAACCACCTCACCTGGCTTCCGGCCGATCATGCTCAAAGAGGCGGTTGAGGCGGGCAAGCATGTCTTTGCGGAAAAGCCGGTCTGCGTTGATGCGGCCGGATACCGATCCTGCCTCGCTGCTCACGAGCAGGCTCGGCGGCAGGGCACAGCGATCGTGACGGGCACGCAGTACCGGCGGCAGGTGAATTACATCGCCGCGATTGAGCAGATTCGGCAGGGTGCGATTGGGGATATTGTCAACGTTACCGCTCGCTATTGCACCGGCGGAATTTGGTATCGCCCTCGCAAAGAGGGCATGAGTGATGCTCAGTACCAGTTGCATAACTGGATGCACTTTATCTGGCTGAGTGGCGATCAGATCTGTGAGCAGGCTGTCCACAACATCGACACGTTCAACTGGGTGATGAACGCCAACCCGTTGTCAGCCTATGCCTCCGGTGGACGCTTTACACGGCCAGAGGACAGTGAAATGTGGGATAGCATGGCCGTTGACTACAACTATCCCGACGGGAGGACCGTGTCGCTTATGTGTCGCCAGATTCCTGGTAGCCAGGGCGCCAACGACAATGTGGTGTGTGGCACCGAGGGCACCTGCCAGATCGGGGCAGCCAATGCTGGTTCACGTATTTTTGACCGGACGGGGAAGAAAATCTGGGAGATGGACGGCAAGATCTCGGATGCCTATGAGCAAGAGCACAAGGATCTGATCGATTCCATCCGGGCTGGCTCGCCTATTGTCGAACTGAAGCAGACTGCCGACAGTTCGATGGTCGCTGTTCTCGGACGGGTCGCAGCCTATACCGGCCAGCGGGTCACG
>JBDQOY010000122.1:0-9383 GCA_040260935.1 Pirellulales bacterium | reverse complement strand
CTACTGTCCCAGCCCTTTCACCCTAGCAGATTCAGCGACAGCGGCGTGTGGCTCGCGGTCGCCTCCTCGTCTGGCATGTGTTTCCATGGCCCGCTCCACCGGCACTCGCACCACGCTCTTCGGGGCCATCCTCGGCCAGGCTGCTGATCTGGCCGTTCCCGTGGCAATCCTGCTGGCGGTGCTCGTGGTGCTTGCCCCGGTTCCGGCTCCGGTGGTGGACCTGCTGCTGGCAGCGAATCTGACCGTGGCAGTGCTGGCGCTGCTGGGGGCCTTGGCTGCCCGAACACCACTGGAGATGCGAGTCTTTCCCAGTTTCTTACTGGCGGCCACGCTGGTTCGGCTCGTGCTCAACATCGCCACCACCCGGCTGATCCTGTCGGAGGCTGGTCGCGTTGGTCCAGCGGCTGCCGGTGAAGTAGTGCAGGCCTTCAGCAGTTTTGTGGCGGCTGACAACCTTGTGGTCGGCCTGGTCGTCTTTGCGATCATTGCGGTGATTCAGTTTGTGGTGCTTACCGCAGGGGCCACTCGGACCAGTGAGGTTGCCGCCCGGTTCACGCTCGATGGGCTGCCGGGACGGCAGGCGGCCATCGATTCGGAAGTCTCTGCTGGCGGCCTGTCACGGGAGGAGGCTCGCGGGTTACGGGCAGATCTGCAGCGGCAGGCTGAGTTCTATGCCAGCATGGATGGTGCCAGCCGGTTCATTCGCGGTGAGGCGGTGGCCAGTGTCGTGATTGTGCTGGTCAACATTGTCGGTGGCTTTGCGATTGGGATCGGGCAACTCGGTCTGCCCGCCGCCACGGCTGCCGGTCTCTACGCCCGCCTGACGATCGGTGACGGCCTAGCCAGTGCCGTTCCCTCGCTGCTGATTTCGGTCGCCACCGGCCTGCTGCTTTCCCGGTCGACCGCCAGCGAAAACCTGCCGCGGGAACTTGGCAGGCAGCTCTTTGCCCGGCCGGCGCTCCTGCTGGTAACGGCGGCTTTCCTCGGGATTTTGGCTCTTTCCGATCTGCCCACCCTACCACTGGCGGTGATGGCAGGAGGCACCGTCACCGCTGCCTGGCTGGTGCGTGCGGCTGGTGTCAGGCAGCCTGCGGTCGGGCACGCCGCGACAAGCCCATCGGCCACCGACTCGCCCCATCTTGATGCCATCCTGGGCCGGAACCGGCTGGTCGTCCGGCTTGGGCCAGCGCTGGTGCCGTTCGTGGCTGGTGACACGGCTGAGCTCCCGGACGCGGTTGAAGCGGTGCGGCGGCGGCTGGCAGAAGACCTCGGGCTGGTGGTGCCGGCGGTCACCTTTCGGGATGACGCCGCCCTTGCGCCGCGGCAGTGGCAGGTGGAACTCGACGGCGAGCCGCTTGTCGACGCCGACCTGCCCGCGGGGCAACAGTTGCTCGTACCTCGGCCAGACGATGATGTCACCCGGCGTCGCTGGCGGCGGCAGCCCGCGGCGGTTGTGCCTGCGGTGGGCGGTCGACTGGCCCGCTGGGGAGGTGCTGCTGAGGCCGAAGAGGTGGCGGTCCGGGGCGGTGATACCTACCGCAGTGTGGCGGCGGTCGGCCATGTGATCGAGGCGGTCCTGCGGCAGCATGCCGATCGGCTGTTGTCGCGTGATCAGATGGCTCGCATGCTGGAGACACTCCGGGCGACGGAACCAGCCGTTGTTGAGCAGGCGGTACCGGCCGTGGTCAGTGTTGCCACGGTGCAGCGAACGTTGCAGTGCGTGTTGCGGGAAGGGCTTCCGATCAAGCCCTTGGCGAGCTTGCTTGAACTGATCGCCGACCATGCTGCCGAGACGACACAGCCGGAGGAACTTGCCGAGCGGCTCCGGCCACAGTTGGCGGGCACGATGGTGCGGCGGCTGCGTGGCCCGGATGGGCATCTCACGGTGGTGCGGCTTTCCCCCACCGCGGCCCGTCAGGTGATAAGTCAGGCGGAAGCAGCGGCCGAGAAACTCGACACTCAGCGGCTATTGGCTGACGTCCGGCGGGCCCTGCGTCCGCTGCTTGAGCGGGGGCGTGCCACAGTGCTCGCAGTCCCTGCCGCGGAGCGGGCTGCTGTGGCCGAGCGGCTGCGGGCTGCCGGCATTCCCCAGCCCGTCCTGACTGAGGACGAACTGGTCGGTCAGCCGGATGTCGAATTGTTCACGACGATCGGCAGCCCTGGGCGGGCGAGCGACACGGTCAGCCGGGCGGCGTGAGGCTGAACTCGGGTTCCCTGCCTCAGCGGCAGCCGAGGCTGACACCCACCCCCGCGCTGCAAAAGCGGGCAGGCTGGGGCGACGTGGGCGACTGCCCCGAAATTACTGGCGTTGTCGGTCGTGCTGGGGCGATGAATTGAAGTTGTGTTGAACGTCCCTGCGGCACTACCCTCCGACGCGCCTCGTGCAGGCTTGGCGGTCAGATCAGGGACGATCGTGTTGCCGTCGTGTTGTGGTTCAAGGAGGAATGTTGTGGCGAAGGATTTCAGCCAGCCCCCACCGGAAGAGATGCTCGAACTCTGGAAGACGTTCAAGCAGGATCAATCAGATCAACTGCTGCGAAACCGACTCATCGAGATCTTTCATCCGCTGGTGAAGTACAACGCTGAACGCGTCTGGGCGAGATTGCCCGACGGCGTTGAACTCGACGATTTGATTTCGTCCGGCACCTTCGGCTTGATGGATGCGATCGATGCCTACGACCTCGAACGAGGCGTGAAATTCGAAACCTATTGCGTGCCTCGGATTCGGGGGGCGATGCTCGACGAACTCCGGACAATGGACTGGGTTCCCCGGCTTGTCCGCAGCAAGGCAAGCAAACTCAACGAGGCCATCAAAACGCTGCAGGCTCGTCTGGGCCGCGCGCCGTCGGATGCCGAGGTCGCGAAGCACATGGAGCTTTCGTCCGAAGAGTTCGAAAAGCTACTGGTCGAGGCCAATGCCGTCAGCCTGGTCAGTCTCAACAAGAAGTGGTGCGAGACCGACAGTTCCAAGGATGTCAGAGAAATCGACATTCTCGAGGACAAGAAGGGCGAAGACCCCACCCGACGAATTCAGAAGACCGATCTGATGCGGCTGGTAACCAAGGGACTCAACCGGAACGAGCGGCTGATCATCATTCTGTACTACTACGAAGAACTAACCATGAAGGAGATCGGGGCCACCCTCGATCTTTCCGAAAGTCGGGTCAGCCAGATGCACTCGGCGATTGTGGAGCGGCTGCAGAATCAGCTCGTCCCCCGTCGCCGCGAGTTTGCTGCCTGACACCTTGGGCGGGATGGGACGCTGGGGCGGTTTGTGCGGCCGAAAATCGGGTCCGAAAAAAAGAAGTCAAGAATGGCCGGGGCACTGGCCGATAAGAACAGACTGGTGTGGAAGACGGTGGCAACGCCGGATTGATTCGGATCGTCACGGACGGCATCCGAAGCCATACTGAAGAAGCGAAAGGAACGCAGGCTCGAGACTCTTTTCGGTGAACCTTGTGGACGGCCGGTGCGTACGGCCTCTCCGACGGGGGAACGAAACCTGATTCACAGACTGCAAGGAGTGCAACCATGAATATTTTCAGCGTCAGTTCAACGCAGGGTTCGGCGGCTGTCGGTGGCGTCAAGGGCGTCGAGGCAACCGAGGGTACGAACCGGGCGACGGCCGCGGGTCTCACGGAAGTTAATGACAGCGTCTCGCTGTCGGTTGATGCAGTGCAGGCTGCCGACACCGCGTCTGAGATTCGCTTCGACCGGGTCAATGCCATCCGGGCGGCGATCGCCGACGGCACCTATGAGACGCCGGACAAACTTGATGCCGCGCTCGACCGCCTGCTTGACCGGTTGTCCTGAGCGGGCTGACCGAATGTGAGGCGGCCTCCGGCAGGCAATGAGCCTGTGGGCGATGGCAATGCAATGAGCACACGAATTGACGGCCCTGGCTCCTCGTGAGTCAGGGCCGCGTTTCGTTTCGGGTGAGGCCGATGGAAACCGTGGCTGTGCTATGCTGCAGGGGCGGTATGGAACGGTGGGACGCCCCGGTGTGCGTCCCTTGGATCACGAGTGCTTCTTCGTCGGGTGGTGAACCCGGGTTGGTGTATGGCCTCCGCTGCAGATTTTTCACTTGGAACAGTTCGCACGGCCCTGACGCCTCAGGAGCGGTTTGCGGAATTCATGCAGGCCCGGGGAAAGCGGATCACCCGGCAGCGGCAGGCGATCGTCGACCATGTGACGGCCCGACATGAGCATTTTGATGCTGAGCAGTTGTTGGCAGAGTTGCGGTCAACGCCGTCAGACGCCGGCGCCAGCCGGCCGACCGTCTACCGCACCCTCAATGAGATGGTCGAGGCGGGCCTGCTCAAAAAAATGGTCCTCGACGGCCGGGCGGTCTATGAGCACGACTATGGTTATCCCCAGCATGACCATCTTTATTGCACCAGCTGTCAGCAGTTGATCGAGTTTTCCAGCGAGGAACTCATCCAGTTGCGAAACGCCGTGGCGGCCACGCATCAGTTCCGGCCGCAGGGGCATCGGCTGATCATCTCCGGCATCTGTGCCGACTGCCGCAGCAAACGCAGTACCTCCCGGCAGCAGGATCGCGTCTGACGCCGGCAGTGGCTGCTCAAGCCTCTGGAGGCGTGTACCCGTACCGCTCCAGGAACGGCCCCCAGCGGTCGGTGATTGCGGCGACGATGCGAGGATCGTGCTGGTAGGTGTTTCTCTGATACTGCTGCATGGAAGCGGCTTGCGCTTCGAACGCAGGTCGCACCCGCTCAAAGTTGCCGAGGTCGAGTTGCTGATAGGCCTCTTCCATGCTGCCCACCGGGTCGGCAATCAGGTCTTCATAGCGAAGTTCATGAAGCTGTCCTGGTGCCAAGCGGGCGCGGTCCCGCTCGAAGGCGGTATACATGGTGTCGAAGCAGCGGAAGACATAGTCCTCGGCCTCGCGTCCCGAGTCGATCTGCATCGCTTGCACGAAGTGCAGGGAGTCCCAAAGTCGTTTGGTGGAGGGGAAGACGACGAATGGATCCCGCACCACGTGCAGGAACCGGGCCCCGGGGAACATTTCGGCCAAGACCGCCATGCGAGCCGTGTGGGGCGGGCTTTTCAGGACAGGCCGGCGGGGGTCGCGAACCGCAAGCATTTCCAGGAAGCGGCGGAGCGTAGTCTGCCAGACGTCCAGTTCGTCGGCCGACAGAGTCTCAAGATCGAGGGCCGTTGGCTCGGCTGGGGTCGTCTCCGGGAAGGCCATCCGCCGGTAGGGCGAGGGCACGCCCATGTTGACCAGGGCAAACTCATCCTCCTGGGGACGGTGCCAGCCGGCGGCCACGTTATCCATGGGGCGTTTGGCTGGCATGATCCAGGCCAGGGCCCGGGTCAGCAGCGCCTCAGTCAGCAGGAAGTGGCCCGGGGCAAAGCACTGGTAGGTCGACGGGCAGCAGAACCGGTCATCGAGCATGAGGATCTCATGCAGAAGCGTGGTGCCGCTCCGCCAATGGCCGATGATGAAGACCGGGGGATCGGTGGCTGGCGGAGACTCCAGCTGCCGCCGGTAGCGGGCCCGGCAGAGCGGTTCGGCGAGTGAGTTGAAGGCAGCGGCTGCCGTGATGGTGCCGAGCAGCCCGAGGCGACTGGGGGCGATCTTCCAGCGGTTTTCCCGAATCAGGTCAAGCCAGACGCCCAGCGGCATGCCGTGCCAGAACCGCGGGCTCCACCAGGGGTAGGCGTGATAGTTCTGCTTGGCCGGAGGCGGTGTCGCGGAAGCGGTCATCAGGAATCCATCTGGTGGTGGGGAGGCGAGTGGGGACGGGCGTGAGTCCGTTCCCGTCAAGCGGTGTGCCCCGCGGGTCTGTCAGCGGCTGACGGCGTCCCCCGGAAACTCAGCAGTTTGCACGGGAGGCACGGTTTCTGGATCAGGCAGTTGGGTGTCCTGCAGGTCCGTGGACGCCCCGGCGGCGGCAACCTGTCGCGGGCTGAGCGCCTGTCGGAGCAGGGGATGCAGGTCGGCTGCCAAGGTGTGGCCGCTTCGGCGGGTCAGTTCGTTGTGCTCAACATCGAGGATGAGGATCGTGGGGAACTGCGCGACATCGTACTGCTGGCAGACCTCGGCATGGCGGTCTGCGTCGACCAGAACACAGACAAAGCGATCGGCCAAGGCAACGATGGTCGGATCGGTCAGCGTCTGCTGACTGAAGGCGGCTGACCAGCGGCACCAGTTCGCCCGAAAGACAATCAGCAGCGGCTTGCCGGCAGCATCAGCGAGTCGGCGACCGGCAGCACAGTCATCCACAAAGCAAATGGAGTGTTGCCGTGTCATGCCGGCTGGCGAGGCGTCCTCTTCGAGCCGGCGGGTGACCGGAGCCGGCCAGCGGAGGCTTGTCGCTTGGGGGCGAACCTGCTCATCCCGAACCTCACAGCCTGCCGTCACCAGTGCCATGACCGCGGGAAGCAGCAGCGAACCTGGGCGGTGGTGAGGGAAGCGGGCGAGCATGGAACTGATTGGGGGCCGGCTGGGCTGCCGATGAAACGCTGGGGGCGATTCCGGAAACCTCCCCACCATCGAGTCTCTTCGGCATGCTGCCAGAGCCCGGTTTGTTTCCCGGCTTCGTGAGCGAATGACTGCTCCAAACGCTCCCGTTTACCCAGTCGGCCGGAAGCGGGCGGGCCGGGGGGCTGTCGCTGGCGACCGGCGTTGTCCCGGTGGGCGGGAAGGTTTTAGAGTCGCCCGGTTCGGTGGCGGGCGATCCCCGGGGCATTCGGTGCCGCCGCAGGGGCCAAGGATGGCTGCTGTGTTTACGAGAGGACAGGCTGGGCTGTGATGTCGGTGCTGCGGGCAACCTGCCGGGTCATGTCACTGCTGCTGCTCGTCTGGGCGGCAGCAGGCTGTCGACTTGTGCCGCGGAACGGACCCTCAACAGAGCAACTGGCCGATGCCCGGCGGCTGAGCAACCTCGGGCTGTCGGCGAGTGACTCAGGCGACCTGTTGCGGGCAGAGGGGCTGCTTGAGCAAGCGGTGCAACGCTGCCCGACCGATATCGACGCCCGCAAGCACTACGCCCAGGTGCTCTGGGACCGGGGCGAAAAGATGGCGGCGGTCAATCAGATCGGTGAGGCCCTTGCCCTCTCTCCGGGCGACATCGACCTCTGTATCGATGGCGGACGGATGTATCTCGAACTCGGCCTGCTCGACGATGCGGAACGGCTGGCCGACGAGGCTGTCCGCACGGTGCCCCGGTCGTCTGCGGCCTGGCATCTTCGCGGGCAGGTGGTGCTGGCCCGAGGCCGGCCGGTCGATGCGCTCGCCGACCTGCAGCATTCGCTCGCCTTTGAGCCCGACAACCGCGAGGTGTTGCTCGACACCGCAGAGGTCTATCGGCAGATTGACCGACCCAAGCGGGCCCTGGCGACGCTGGCCATTCTGGAGGAGACGTACGGCCCCAATCAGGTGCCCGCCAATGTCTTGGCGTTGGAGGGGCTCGCCCAGGAGTCGCTCGGCCGGCAGAGCGATGCAGCGGCAAGTTATCGGGCAGCGGTTGCCAAAGGGGATGCACCGCCGCAGGCTGCCGCCCGGCTGGCCGCCCTTGAAGAGGCAACTGCCACAGAGGCGCTGCGCCGCTGAGGGGTCATTCGCCTGCGGTGGTCCGGCCGGTCAGCACGTCGAAGGCGCCGATGGCTGGCACCAGCAGGGCGACCGTGGCAAACCCGTAGGCGACTGCGGCCACGAGCAGCACCTGCAGCGTATTGCCCTGCAGGAAGCCGGTGATGCCGACAAAGGTCAGTGCCGGCAGGATCGCCGAGGCCCAGCCGATTGCCGGCGACGGATTCCGGGCGGAGAGGGCGGCATAGAGGCCGATCCCCCCGCCAACGATCACCGCCAGAAACGGGGCCAGTTGCAGTTCGAAGCTGGCCCCAAAGGCGACCATGATCCGCATGGCGGTCGCCACACCGATGAACAAAAAGGCGATCGTACCGAGACCGACGGCAATCGCCCGGCGGGACGACGGATAGGACAGCCCAATGTGAATGCCGAGGACGGCAGCGAAGAACAGCAGCAGGGAGGTGCCCAGCACGAGATAGACGCCGTTCTCCACGGAGGCGATTCCGCTGCCAACAAGGACAATGCAGAGCAGTAGCGGCAGCAGAACCACCTCACGGGCGACCGCCAGCACGCCGAGCAGTTTGCCCCAGATGAACTCCTTGGGCTCAAGGTCGCTGACCAGCAGCAGGTCGAGCGAGCCGCGGTCCCGCTCGGTGGTGATGCTGGTGACAGCCAGGGCGGTCACCGCCAGCAGGCTGGCCAGGGCGATCGGAATGACCGCCACTGCCACGGCGAAGCGGTCGGGTCGGTCAACTCGGGCCTCGGTCATCACACTGGTTACAGCAGCGGCAAACAGCAGCAGCCAGGCCAGACGCACGATCACGATGGTGCGGCCGTAGGCGTTGGTGCAGATTTCTCGCCAGAGGATTGGGTTGGTCCAGACCTGCCGGGCTGGTCGCTGGCGAGCGGGGCCGGCCTGCGCCCGGGCCTGGGCGGCGCGGCGGGCTTCACGGGCCATGTTCCAGGCCCGCACCCGGTAGATGGCCAACACGTTGGTGACAACAATGACGCCGCTGCAGAGTCCCAGGAATGATACCAGGCCACCTCCGGCCGGCGTCAGGGCGGCAAACATGGCTCGCGCAGGCGAGACCTGTTCGCCTGCCTCGGGGCCGAACCAGCCGACGACGGCTTCACCCGCCACCACCCAGGCAACCAGTGCAAAGGCGGTGATTGCCACGGCCTGAAAGGTGGTGTCTTTCCAGAAGGCCACCGTTGTGGCGATGCTGGCTGCGGCGAGCGCCGCGGCTGTCGTAACGACAAACAGGCGAGCCAACTGCGGGACAGTCACGCCGCCAAACAGACTGGCAATTGCGAAGACGGGCATGGCTGACAGCAGCATCAATAGCACCCGCACGAGGCTGGCGGCAAGTTTTCCCAGCACCAGTTCCCGTTCGGTCAGCCGGCTGAGCAGCAGCAGTTCGAGCGTGCGGCGGTCCTTCTCCACGCTCACCGCGACCGCTGCGGTCATGGCTGCAGCCAGCACGGCCAGCGTCAACTGGAGCGGAGCGAGCGTGCGGAGCAGGGTGGCGCTGAAGTGGGCGGTGTCACCGGCGGAGGTGATCGACTGGGTGCCGGTCATGACCAGCCAGCAGGTGGCGATGATCGCCAGCAGGCTGCCGGCGTAGATGGCCCGCCCAATGAAGAGCCCTCGGGCCCGCGGGGCAAACCGCACCTCTCGTTCGAAGACCGCTCCCAGCAGCATGTGTCCGCCTCACCTCATGTCGCAATTGCCGTTCCGACTGGAAAAACTATCAGATCGGAGGCCGGTTGGCTGCTCAATCGACAACTTGTCCGACAGCCGGTCGCCCTGCCGGGCGGTTTCGGG
>JBDQOY010000121.1:0-2951 GCA_040260935.1 Pirellulales bacterium | reverse complement strand
GCCCGCAACGAACTGCATCAGGTCGTTCTGGATTTCTGAGGACAGGCCTTTGCGTTGTAGCCACGGCGAGAGAGCGTCCATGGTGATCCAAGCACCACCGATGCCGTCGCAGAAACTGACCACCAGGACACGCCGCAAGCGACATGGCGATCTGGCCACGATCTGCCGTTCAATGAATTTTTATTGCCCCGGGCTTCGCGGCTGAACTGCTGCTGATTCACCGCCCGTTCGGCCGCGATTGCAGCGTTGCCGACGCTGCAGCAATCGTCATGAGGCCACGAACCGTTTGACCTTGCAGGTGCACCACCAACAGTTGCGTATCGTCCGGGCCGAAAAGCATCTCGTAGGTTCCCGCATCGACCCGACGGGCGAAACCCCGGCCACCTGTAACCTCGCCCTCCAGCCGCTCGAGCCACACCAGCCGGTGGACGGGCAGCGGAGTGGCTGCCACCGGCGGCCCATCGACCCGCGGAATCTCCGCCAACCGCCAGGTGCGGCAGCTGTCGGCCTCTTCGAGAAGCAGATCAAAGTGCCGGCCGGTTGGATCGTCTGGGTGACCCGTATGCTCAAGCAGGACGAATCGGCGCATGGCTGAACTGCTACTGAACATGACCACCAGGGAGACGAATGCTGCGGACTCCGGCGTCTTCTCTCAATAGTCGTCTGCGGCAGCCGCCGGCTTCTTGCCGCCCATGCCCAACGGCTTGGGCTTGTGCCGCACTGCCCGCCGGCCATTTTCATCTTTGAGCCGAGCCACGGCCTCTTCAAGACTCATCGCGCCTAAGTCTCCATCAAGGCGGTCCCGCAGGCTAACTGTTCCGGCAGCCTCATCCCGTGGACCACAGACGACCATCGTCGGGACGAGTTCAAGTTGGGCTTTGCGAATCTTCGCACCGAGTTTTTCTGCATCAAGGTCGAGGCCCGTCCGCAGGCCAGCCGCCTGGAAGGCCGCCTCAACTGTGCGGGCGTAAGACTCGCTCTTGGCACTGACCGGAATGATCCGCACCTGCTCAGGCGCCAGCCACAGTGGGAAAGCTCCGGCGAAGTGCTCGATCAGCACGCCAATGAAACGCTCCATGCTGCCCAGGGGCGCCCGGTGAATCATCACCGGCTTGTGCCGGGCATTGTCGGCACCGATGTATTCCAGATCGAACCGCTCAGCGCTCGGCAGGTTGTAGTCGAGCTGCACGGTGCCCAGTTGCCACTCGCGGCCAAGGGAATCGTTGATGACGAAATCAATCTTGGGACCATAAAACGCCGCCTCACCCGGCTCTGGCTCACAGCCGGGCAGGTTCATCTCGCGGGCCACCTTCTCAATTGCCGCCTCAGCCTCGTCCCAACGTTCAGGCGGGCCAACGTACTTGTCGCTCGCTTTGTCCCGAAAGCCAAGCCGGACCCGATAGGAATCAAAGGCGAGGCTCTCGAGCACCTTGAGGGTGAAGTCGATGCAGCCAGCCACCTCCTGCTCAACCTGTTCGGGGGTGCAAAAAATATGGGCGTCGTCCTGGGTGAAGCCACGAACACGGGTCATGCCGCCCAGTTCCCCTGACTGTTCATAGCGATAAACCGTGCCAAACTCTGCCAGCCGCAGCGGCAGTTCGCGGTAACTGCGGGGCCGGGCCTTGTAGATCATCGTGTGATGCGGGCAGTTCATCGGCTTGAGGAGATACTGCTCGTCCTCGTGCATCTCGATCGGCTTGAACTGACTGTCGGCGTAGTAGGGATAGTGTCCCGAGATCTTGTACAGATCGACCTTGCCGATGTGGGGCGTGTAAACCGGCTCGTACCCTCGGGCAGTCAGTTCTTCCCGAACAAAGCCCTCCAGCACACTGCGAATGGTTGCCCCCTTGGGCATCCAGAGCACAAGGCCTGAACCGACCAAGGGACTGATGGTGAACAGGTCAAGCTGCTTGCCGAGCACCCGGTGGTCTCGCTTGCGAGCCTCTTCCAACGCCTCCAGATGACGATCGAGATCTTCCTGGGTGAACCAGGCGGTGCCGTAGAGCCGCTGCAACTGGGCATTGTTGGCATCTCCCTTCCAATAGGCACCAGCCAGGCTGGTCAATTTGAAGCCACCGATGCAGCCGGGGCTGGGGATGTGGGGGCCGCGGCAAAGATCGACAAACTCACCCTGGCGATAGAACGACAGCGTGGGGTGCTCGGCCAGGCCCGTTTCGATGTGCTCGACCTTGAGGGGCTGATTGAGATCGCGGACAATCTCCACCGCCTTGTCCCGTTCAACCTCGACCCGCTCGAAGGCCTCATCCTCGGCGATGATCTTTTGCATCTCCGCCTCAATCACCGGCAGATCTTCTTCGGTGATCGGCCGCTTCGCCCGCATGTCGTAATAGAAGCCGTCGCCGACCGTTGGGCCGAAGGCCAGTTCGACATCTTCAAACAGACGCAGCACCGCCCGCGCCATCACATGGGCAGCCGAATGCCGCATGACCGGCAGGGCCCGTGGATCGCCGGCCTGCAGCAGTTCGACGGTGGGCTCCGCGACAAGCCGAGCAAGCCGCGCGACTACTACCACTCGAACTACAACCTCGGAGGCCTCAGTGTGGCGCAGCACCCGCCGCGCCAGCCGCCGCACGTGTGGGGGGCAGACGCAAACGAGGTTAGGAGCATATGGTGGAAGTGTGGGCAAGGTGAACACCGCCTGGACGCGTTAACTCACTGACGTGTTCACGAACTTGACTCTTTAACATTCGCTGACTCACTGACTTGCTGACTCGCTGTCGTGTGCGGCGTAGGTGGCGGTAGTGCACCCGGCGTTTAACGTGCGCGCCTCGTCGGTGGCGGCGGCGCGCACCCACTTCCGGCAGCCGCAGTACCCATGCACCCATGCCGAGCTCACGCGCTGAGCACCTGAAACACTCGATGTGCTTGTCAAAGACCTCGGCGTCTGGCAGATCGCACGACGAGAAAGCGCGCGTGCCTGTGTGCTGGTG
>JBDQOY010000120.1:0-4105 GCA_040260935.1 Pirellulales bacterium | reverse complement strand
GCTCCAGCGCGACCGACGCCCGCTGGAACTCACCCGGGGCCTGCTGGGCGCTGGGGTCGTGCTGACGGTTTTGGGGCTCGTCTGGGGCGTCGTTTTCCCGATCAACAAGAACCTCTGGACGAGTTCCTACGTGCTGTTCACGGCCGGGACGTTTGACTTTGAGACGTCGCCGACGCATTCGGTCCGCGTGCGGGCCACCGACGCGGCGGGTGCATTTGTCGAGCAGGTCTTCAGCATCGAGGTCGGCGATGTTGCCGAAGGGCTGCTGATCCAGCAGGTGGCTCCTGATCGCGATGGGGTGACGGTGACGTTCGACGGCCCACTCGATCTGGCGAACCTCGATCTTCACAACCGGGCGGCCTCGCCGGAAGACCTCGACGTCACGCTGGTCGATGCCCAGGGCGTCCTGATGGATACTGCCCTGGTCGTCAATGCGACAGCCGATGGCTTCCGGCTGGTCGTCAACAACGGGCTGCTGCCAGCTGGTGACTATACGCTCACCGTGCAGAGTGGTGTGGAAGGTGTCCTGGCCGCTGACGGACGGCTTCTCGATGGCAACGGAGACGGTCAGGGAGGTGATGACTTTGTTGCCAGTTTCAGGGTGGACCCGCTTCCTGCCGGGACAGCCGTCGTCGGTGTTCCGGGCTTCTTCGAGGATGCCGGACAGGCAGTCGGCCTGGGCGGCACCGCTGCGGGTGGGATCCCACTGGTGATCAGTTCCCCCGGCAGTGTCATGTCGCTCGACATGGAGTTTTTCTACGACCCGACGTTGCTTGAGGTGACCGGTATCGAGACGGCTGCCGAACTACCCGAGGGAGCGGTCACGATGATCAATGTGCTTAGTCCAGGCCATGCGATCATCGGGTTTTTCTCCGCCCAGCCGCTGGCGGCCGGGAGTTACGAGGTGGCCCGTCTGCTGGCAACGGTGCCCGCGACAGCAGAGCCCGGCCACACGCATCTGCTCGATGTCAGCAGCGTCAGCCTCAATGAGGGGCTGATCCCTGCTGTTGATGACGACGGCGTCCATGTGGTGGCGGCCGGCAACCGACCGCCGACTGCGATCAACGTGTCAGCGAAGACGGTGCTGGAAAACAGTCCGGCCGGCACCCTGGTTGGAATGCTCTCTGCGAGCGATCCAGACTATGGCGACACCTTTCAGTTTGACCTGGTCGCCGGCGAGGGAGATGTCGACAACGCCGCCTTCACGATTGCGGGTGATCAGTTGGCGACCGCAGTGAGTTTCGACTTCGAGACGTCTACGAGCCGCTCCATTCGCGTGCGGGTGACCGATGCCGAAGGGGAGAACTTTGAAGCCGTGCTGCAGATCGATGTCCTCAATCAGGTTGAAACGCTGCATGTCACCCGGCTGCTTCCCACCGTCGATGGCTTCCGGGTCTCGTTCAGCGAGTCGATTGATTCAGCCGTGCTCAATCTGTACGACGCCCTCGCTGTCCTGGGGCAGCCGGACCTTTCGCTCCGGGGAGAGGTGTCTGGGCTGGTTCGCGGCTCCGTGGTGGTCGCAACTGATGGGATGAGCCTGCAATTCGTCGCCGCTGACGTGCTGGCTGCCGACAGCTATTCGGTGACGCTTCGCAGCGGTGCCGCCGCCTTCACGGCCGCAGCTGGTGGCCTGCTCGATGGCAATGCCGATGAGGTCGCTGGCGATGACTACATGGCTGGGTTCACGAACCTTGTTCCCTCGGTGCTTGTGGGCGTGCCGAGTTTCGCCCGGGGCGCTGGTCAGGCGATCAACCTGCCGGCGGACAGTGCTGCTGGTGTGCCTTTGCAGCTCGATTCGAACGGTCGCGTGACCACGCTTTCTGCCACGCTCAGCTTTGACCCAGCTCTGTTCGATGTCACCGATGTCATTCCCGACCTCGGCCTACCGGAGGGAACGACGCTCACCATGCAAGACCTGGAGCCGGGGCGGATCAGCCTCCAACTCGAAGCCCCGGTGGCCCTCCCTGCCGGGAGGCTGACGCTCGGCAGCCTGCAGGCCCGGGTCGCTGATACCGCAGCCCCGGGGGCGACCGGCCTGATCAGGTTTGAGGCGGTGACGGTCGATGACGCGGCGGCCGCCGCCGGCCGCACGGCGGTTCAGCTGGTGGCTTCCCTCGGTGACACCAGCGGCGATGGCGGGTACAGCACGGCCGACTCGACGTTGGCGGCCCGACTGGCGATGCGGTTCGATACCGGCTTTGTTGCCTATCCGACCACGCTGCCGGAACTGGTGGCCGATGTCAGTGGCAACGGCGTGGTCTCGATGCTCGATGCAGCGATGATCGCAGGAGTCACCGGCGGCCAGCAGGGGCCCGAGGCTTTGCAGGCGACGCCCCCGACCCAGATGCTGTTGCGGCATGATGGGGTCTCGAGGATTGCCGATGTGGTCGATCTGGGTGCTGTGCTGTCGACGCAAGAGAGTGATCTGCTGACGGCGTCCCGCGATTCCGCTGAATCGCGAGCCCAGGCCTTTGCCGAACTGGCGGCTGGCTGGATGGCCAGTTCAGGAAGCCTCGAGGGGGGCGAGTCGGCGTTGCTGTTCGCTGAACTGGGGGGCGACAAGGCTGACGACGGTGATGGGCTGTTCGTCGACCCTGGCCTGGCCTGATCAGGCTGGGGCAGCCGGGCCGCGGCCCAGGCCAGCCAGTTCGACGCCCAGTCGCTTGGCCTTTTTGTAGAGCGTTGCCCGATTGATGCCAAGCGCCTTGGCGGCAGCATCACGACGCCAGTCGTGACGACGCAGGGTATCGAGAATGAGTTGCCGCTCTGGGTTGGCAAGGCGATCCCGTAACGACTCACCACCTGCCCCGACGGCGGTGTGCCGAGGCTGGCTTGCGCCGGTAACGACGGCTGCCGGCAGATCGCAGCGGTCGATCGTGGGGCCTCGGCCGAGAAACGCCGCCCGCTCCACTGCGTGGAGGAGTTCGCGAATGTTGCCCGGCCAGGAGTGCGCTGTCAGGCATTCCTGGGCAGCATCGGTAAAGCCGATGAGCTGGCGACCAGCCTTGGCCTGAAGGGGCTCAAGGAACGACTCAGCCAGTGGCAGGATGTCCTCAGAGCGGTTTCGCAGGGCCGGCAGTTCGATGGTGATCACGTTGATCCGCCAGAACAGGTCGGCGCGGAACCGGCCCTCGGCGACAAGCGTTTCCAGATGTTCGTGGGTTGCCAGGATGACCCGCGTGTCGACCTGGTGAGGTTCCCCGCCGCCCACTGGCTCGAATTCAAAGTCCTGCAACACCCGGAGCAGTTTGACCTGCATGGCGGGCGTCGCCGTGGCAATTTCATCAAGAAAAATCGTGCTGCCATCGGCCCGGGCGAACATGCCTTCGCGGGCGGTGGTGGCGCCGGTAAAGGCACCTGCGACGTGACCGAACAGTTCGCTCTCCAGCAGTGATTCACTCAGGCTCCCACAGGCAACCTCCACCAGTCGCCGATCGGCTCGCTGGCTGCGTCGATGAATCTCCCGGGCAAGTAACGACTTGCCCGTACCACTTTCCCCGGTGAGCAGCACCGTGGCTGGGGTGGCAGCGATGCGGTCGACGATCTCGAGGACATGCCGCATGGCAGGGCTCTCGCCGAGGAACCTGCCGGCACCAGCCGGTTTTGACCGCACGTCGCCAGCCGTTGCTGCGGGGGGCGCGGTCAGCGCGGCGAGAACGGCGGCGTCGGCGACCGGTGGTGCCAGGACGCAGTCGGCCTGCAGGGAGCGGGTCACTGGCTGTGCCGCCCCGGCTGGCTTGACGGTCATGTCTGTCATGGCGATCAAGCGGGCCTCAGGCCAGGTCGATCGGAGAATGCTGCCGACGCGCGTGGCGCCGCCGGCTGGCAGGTCGGCATCAAGCAGGCAGTGGTCGTAGCGATGTCGACCCAGGGCTAAGATTGCCTCTTCGGGCGTGCCCACGGCCTGGGCGTGCCAGCCGTTTGAGCAGAGCCACTGAGCCAGGCTGGAAGCCATCCGGCGGTCGTCATCGACGACCAGCACCCGCTGCCTGGCGGTTGAATGCTGAACGGCTTCCGAGGCGGAATTGCAAGCAGCCATCCGGGGGCGTGGTTCGAGCATGGTGTCTTCCTGCATGGCGTCGGTGGGCCTGCCTCGCCCGAGCCG
>JBDQOY010000119.1:0-7522 GCA_040260935.1 Pirellulales bacterium | reverse complement strand
GCGCACCTTGCCGGTCGCACCGTGTCGGCCGCGCACCTGAAGCCGAAACTCAATTTCCCGTTCCGCCGGTGGGGCATCAATGATCAGGCTGCCGCAGGGGACGCTCCTGCCAGTCGTCAGTGAAAGACTTTCGGCCAGCCGGTCAGAGGCAGTCGCCAGCCGCTCGTAGGGCAGGCCGGCGAGGGCAGTGTGGAGTTCGGGGTGCGCGCCGGCATCGAAGGCGGCCGCTCGTTTGTAGAGTCGGCGGCGGGAGCCGAACAGGCCCTCGAGAAGGTGCCGGGCGGGCCCGCTGTCAGCGCTGGCAGTCAGCAGGCTGACAAACTCTGCCTCGTCTGTCTGCACGAGTGCTTCTGGGGCGATGCTGTCACGGCAGAGCCAAACGGCCCGCTGCAGCATCGCCGTGGCTGCCCGGACGGCATGATGCCAATAGACCTCGCTGAACATCACGTATCGTGCAAACACCATCAGTTCGGCTGCGGTGCGGCCTTTGTCGGTGATGGCTAGGGCCTGGCCACTAGCGTCGAGACAGAGGCTCGCCAGCAACCGATCCTGATCGAAATGCCGGCCATAGGGCACCCCGGCGTGGAGGCTGTCCCGGGCCAGATAGTCCATCTTGTCGACATCGATCGGCCCGGAAAGCAGTGACGCAAGGATCCGGCCGGCTGGATCGGTGGCGGTTCCCAAAATGAGGCCTGCCAGTCGATCGACCGAAAGCCCCCAGTCCTCCCGCAGCAGCGAGCCCAACTCACTCGTGGCAAGAATGGTCTGCATCAGGGTTTCGTGCCGGGGCATGCCTTCCAGGCCCATGTCCTCCATCGGATGACAGTAGGGCCAGTGGCCGATGTCGTGCAGCAGCGCGGCGACGATGAACGCGGCGGCATCCTCGCTGGTGACCTGAGCGCAGAACCGCTCGTCATGCTGCAGGCTCATGAGAAAATCGAGTGCCAGCCGGTAGACACCCAGCGAATGCTCCAGCCGAGAGTGCACGGCGCCCGGGTAGACCAGGGACACCAGGCCGAGTTGCCGGACGGAGGCGAGTCGCCGCAGGGGAGCGGTGTCGAGCAATCGCCGGACCCGATGCGTCAGCGGCACGGTGGTGCCTGGGGGAATCCGCACCCCACCGTCGGCATGGAGGTTGGCCAGTTCGGGAAGGGCGGTGAGTGGCATCACGTCGGGCAAGCCAAGGGTGGGCAGAGGATGAAGTGCGTTTCAGGCAGACGGCGTGTGGCTTAGATCACCGGAGTGATGCCTGCCAGATACCGCATCAACGCCGTGAGGAAGACGTAGAGTGCGTAGTGACTGACTCCAACGCCCCAGTCGAGGTCAAAACTGACCACCGCTGCTAGGCCTCCGGCAAAGAGGAAGAAGGGCGTCACAAAGGTCCACTGCCAGAGTTCGAGATCGCCTCCAAGAAGGCTGTGAGCTCCCCAGAGGGCGGCGTATGCCAGGCTACAGGCGAGCACCCGCAGAAATAGTGAACGACCGCTGTAGGCCTCGAGTTCCTTGTCACGAAACACCGCATAGCCAACTCGCGCGGCCGGCAGGGCGACGACAACGGCAGTGATGGCCAGCAGCCAGGTGGGAGGGGGGGCGGTGCGGAATGCCCAGCCAGCAAACAACGCTGCCACCAGCAGCATCAGGAAGCCGCCGACGACGAGGGTGATCAGTACGGGCGTGACCGGCTTTTCTTCAAAGACAATGGGGGCCGTCGGCATCTGGCCAGACTGGGATGTCGTTGTGGGTTTGGCCGGCTCATGAATCGTGACCGTTGCATTTTCTTTAGGGATCGTGATCAGGCTCTTGCACTTCGGGCAGGGGCCTGTCTGGCCGGCGAACTTATCGCTGACGTTGAACCGCGTGCGGCACTTTGTGCAGACAACCGAAATAGCCATGCGAGTCAGCCCAAGGGGAAAAGGGGCGGAAAAAAAGGAAGCCGGCCGCGGAACAGGGGGTGGCGGCCATTGGCTCTTCAGCAAAACAGCAGGGGCGTCCGCCTGCCCGCAACCTGGAGTGTAGAGTATGAAGGTCAAACGGGCCGCTCAAGCCAACCAGCTCCCAACAGCCCCCCGCAGTCTCATGACAGTCTCTGATTCCATTCACTTTTCCTGCCCAAATGGCCATGGGATTACCGTGCCGGCCAAGCTTGCGGGCAAAAGCGGCACGTGCTCCAAGTGCGGAATCGCCGTCACGATCCCGACGGAGCAGGCGGAGCAATCGGATGCCCCGCCCGGTTCAGCCATTGTCGACGACCTCTCGGAATCGTTGGTGTCGTCAGCAGACCTCCTGGGAGATGTGGTCGATCCAACGGCTCCAATTGCGGCCGCAGTGGAGGGGAGTTCGCCGCCTGATAACCCGACTGCCCGGCTGGTCGCTCGCCTCTGGCAGGAGCGACAGCATGGCGGCGAAGTCGAACTGCACATCGCAGGCAGTTCCCGCCCGATCCTGCCGCAGTTCTTCGAACGGGACTGGTCGCAGGGCAGTCACGCCCTATTTGCTCGGCAAGAGCCTGATGGTTCAGTCACGCTTGAGGCCGTCGCCTGGGAATCGGTCCAGCGGGTTGTGGTCCGCAAGGTGCAAGGACTGCCCGACGGCATGTTTCTCGATGCGGGCGAGAGTTGAGGCAGGGTGAGTCTGCCCAGCGTTTGGCGGCGCTACTCGGTGTCGTCACTAAGATCACCTTCGGTGATCATGCTGAAACCCTTGTTGCCGAGGGTCTCCAACCCCATCTCGGTGTTGTCCACCATCAAGGCCACGACCGGGCGGCCGCGGGGCCGCATCAGCACTGGGTAGGCCTGGATGATGTTGATTTCAGCCTGGAGCAGGGCCGTGCAGATACGGACCAGCGGTTGCGGATCGTCGGGCAGTTCGACGCCGATGAGATCACTCTCGATGATCGCCAAGCCGGCCCGTTCCAGGATTTCCCGGCCCTGTTCGGGGTGGCTCAGCAGAAACCGAACAAAGGCGCATTCACCGGCATCGCTGATCGAGAGGGCCACAATCCGCACCCGGCTTCCGTTGAAGCGGCGGACCAGTTCGAGCAGTTGCCCGACACGGTTTTCCAGAAACACCGTGAACTGGCGAAGCGTCGGCCAATTGCGACCGCGAGCGGTGGCAAACCCGATTACGCCTTCGCCTGCGTCACCAAAACTCATGATTGCTCTACCAGTCCTTCAGGGGCCTCACGTCCGCAGAATAGGCTTTTCCTGGGGAAACGGTCAATTATTTTTAAGCGGTTTCCGGGGCGAGTGATTGACAGATCGGCATAATGCAGGCGAGGGCTGCTGTTTGTCCGGTCGCTCCACCGCCCTGAATCGTTCCTCTCGTTGCGAGCACACTGTGTCCGATCATGCCGCCTCCCCCGCCTCTGTCCATGAGATGGAGATTCGCGTCCGGTACCAGGAAACCGACGGGCAACGGCGGGTGCATCATGCCAACTACCTCACTTATTTTGAGATGGGCCGCACCGAGATGCTGCGAGCCCACGGGCAGACCTACCGCGACTTTGAGGACGCCGGTCTCTTCATGGTCGTGTCTGAGGCCAGTTGTCGGTACCAGGCACCGGCGGAATATGACGACCTGCTGGTGCTACGGACTCGGGTCGAGAAAATCACCGCCGCCAGTATTCGGCATGGCTATGAACTCATTCGGGACCGCCGGATTATCGCCACCGGGAGCACGGTGGTTGTCTGTGTCGATCGAGAGGGGCGAATCAGGCGGCTGCCGGACTGGATTGTGGGGGGCTGAGGCAGCAACGGCGCTGCTTCAGTTCTTCTGTGAGCAATCCGGCTGCTGACGAAACTGTCCGGCAGGGCTGTGACCGGTTTTTGCGACTGTGGCACGGCACCATTGCCTAGATTGGCCGACTGCATGGCGTGGCGTATCGTTCAGCGGCGTGCCGCAGACCTGCGGTCGGTGCCTCCAGGGCAGGAGCGTCGATGTCCGTCCGGCTCACCCGAAGTCGGAACCTTCTCGGGAGATTTCCCTGATGACCCTTGCAGCAGAGCGCGAACTTGAGCATGTCGGCGAAACATCTGGCTGTTGCGATCATGACCACGACCTGATTCACGAGTTGAGTCGTCGGCTCGACAGACTGTGGAGGTATGACCAGTACATCGCCAACGCCGAGTGGCGGGACGAACTCCGGCAGTTCTGGGAAGACGCCAAGGCGATGGAACAGCAGGCGATTCAGCGACTGAAAGAGCTAGTCAAGCAGGAGGTTCGGAACGACTGCTTCTAGGTTCACGCTGCGGAAGCCCTCCGGGCATTGGGCCACGTGGGGCCTTCCGGCAGCATTGAGCCTGGCACGAGCGGCGAAAACCAGCCGTGGTGGCAAACCCTAGCGGGGGCGGCGAAGTCCGCTGACGTCGTCCTCGTCGGCATCCCAGACGATACCCTCGCCGGGGTTCTCGAGCCGCCCGACTCCATCGGCACCATCGCAGAAGCCGTCCGCTTCAGCCCACTGATCATCACGTTCAAACTGGCAGACATAGGCCAGCAGCGAGTGCATTTCGGCAGCCGAGATCTCGGCGTCCCGAAAGCAATGGATGATCGTGTTGGTTGGGTCGGGAACACCTGCTCGGTTGCCTGCCGAGGCAGCTTGTTCACCGTCCTGGACGTACTTGTCACAAAGCGTCAGAAGTTCATCGCGTGTCATCGTTCGATCCCTCCGCAGGCCATCCGTACTCCAGCATTGGGCCCGGCCGTCGGTGATGCAGTCGCACTCGCCTGACGACTCCCCATGTTCCTACGAACGATATGTTCGGAACGTTCGGATTGCATGAGCGGCTTATGGTAAAAAGGATGGGAGGGACTGTCCGCATCTGCCACAGATCGGCACAAAGTCACGTTTTGGCGGGCTTTCCCCCGTGAAATGATGGGGAAGGATGGGCACTGAAGGGTGTCCCAGGTGACACCATGCCCACCGGTGGGTTTTTGGACTGTTGGTATCAGTCGGGCGATGGGCAGGGTGGTCCAGCCCGGTCAGGAGCCGCGAGGGCGACGGCCCGGGCCGTCCGGTCGATGCCGACCAGGTGCGGCTGCGGCCCGGCGACGGTGTACAGGGGATCGATGGCCACGCCCTGTCCGGGAAAGGGGCAGCGGAGCACCTTAATGAGTTACAGTCACCCCAGTGGTTCCGCCGTCCCCGGCAGCCGCAGCCGATAGAGCACGGGAAAGTGATGGTGGCTGGCCAGCAGGCTGTCACCGTCCCAGATGCATCCTGATGCACTCATGCCGTCGAAGTCAGCGATGACTTCCGTCGGGAAGAGAAACCACCGGCGTTCCTGCTCGAGCCCACCAGCGGCATATTCAACCAGGCAGGTCAAGTGATTGTCTGCACCGTAGTGGGCAAAGCAGCACCACCAGGTGCCCTGGCGTCGGATACACCAGACGAGGCTGCCGGGAGGCTTGGGGAAGGTGTGATAGACCTCCAGCGTGTCGCTGCCGGGGGTGTTCACCCGAATGTCAGATTCGTGTGGGGTGTGCGGATAGTTTGAGTGGGCACAGTAAAGCCTGCCGGCAGACAGGAAGCCGCTGTTGAGGTGCGTGGTCGTCGGTGAGCTGGCGGTGCTGAGCAGGTGGCCGGTGCGACGGTCAAACTGTGCAACAGTGGTGCTTGAGATGGCATAGAGGTGTCGCTGGTCCGCCGCTGCGGCCTGGGTCGCGTGCGGCGTGAGGAGGCGTCTGGTTGTGGTCCAGCCATTCCCTGGCATGAAGGCGGAGGCATCGGGCCGCAGCCGCCCATCCTCGACGAGAAGGCAGGTGGCGATGCTGAGGGCCAGCGTCGTCAGGAGGGCACGCTGGAAGCTGAGCGGTGGTGTCATGGAAAAATCTGGCCCCCACTTTTCTAGGGGGTGTTATGGCGTGCCGATTGGCTTACGGAATTGGCACAAAAAGAAAGAAGTTTTAACGGCCTCTTTTGTGGCAAAAATCTCTTGTCAGATCTTTTCCGGACGCGATACACTCCGCGGGAAAATCGCCTGCTTTCAGGTCGTGGGGCAGTGGGGCCAAGTGGCCGCTCTTTGCGTGAAACAGGCTGAGGAAACCTCCTCCAAAACCAAAGGGGCACTCGTGTAGCAGCACACGGCTGCGTCTGCTTGTTTCCGTGGCGGTCTACCGCCGTTGGGGATGGAAAAAACGTGCGTTTATTTGTCGGGAAGTCATTCACATGCAACTCTCAAAGCGACAGCACCTCGATTTAGAAAAAGCTCGCAAGCGGCGGCGTGCTCGCCAGCGACAGCAGCGGCCAAGTCCCGCCTTTGAGCCACTCGAGCCACGAATAGTGCTTAGTGGGGCTCCGGCCGACCCAACACTCGGACTGACCTCGGCCCAGGTGGCCGCCCTTTCGTCGGGCTTTACCTCGCTCGCCCAGCGGCTCACGGAGGCCCAGGCGTCCGACCTGCTCGCCTCATCAGCTGCAGGCATCGGCCAGCCACTCGGTACGCTGATCTCGGTTGGGGATGAATTGCGAACAGGGCTGACTGATCCACTGGCAGTCGATCTGACCGGTTCACTGACGGTGTCACAGATCGAGTCGGCCATCAGCAGTAAAGTCGCCGCCGCCGACTTTCTCTCGGGGGTGAGTATCAATACCACCACCGACACCAATGCCTCCGGTGACACCGTTGTCTGGTTCGCCCTTTCGGTCACCGGTTCAGAAACCCTGGTCGACTATGAACTCGACCTTGGGCAGGCTGGCATCGACGGAGCCCAGGGCCTGCTCCGTGAGCAGGGCCTTGCTGTTGATGCGGTTGAGGTTGGACTCGATACCACACTGGAAGCAAATTTTGCCATTGGCGTGACGCTGGCAGCCGGGCTGACTGCGAACGAGATGATCTGTGTCAAAAGCGACACGATTGCCGTCGGCGCGTCCGCCAGTGGAACGGTCACCGGCATCGATGCCCGGTTTGGGGCCATTCGGCTGGGTGATGCGGCCGGGGCCAACATCAGCGTGGCCCTCGACCTGGGTGTGAATCTCGATCTGCAGGAGGATGCCGACGGCTGCCTGTCGCTGGGCAGTCTTGATGTCGGGGCCCTGGGTGACGTCTTCAGCCAGCTTGATGTCTCGACCGACTTTGACGTGACGATTCCCTTCGATTTTGACATCGGCGGATTCGGCGAGTTTGGCAGCAGCCTGAACATCTCGATCGGCTCGCCAGACCTGCTCGACGCCAGTCAACTTAACCTGGCGTTGCCGTCGCTGACCCTCAACGGCACAGGTTTTGATTTCGACAAGCTCGGTGACTTTTCAATCAACGACGTCGGGTCGCTGCTCGACGACCTCAGCCTCTGGATTCCTGAAATCGGCACGGGCTTTGAGCTGCCGCTGATCGGGCTCGATGTGGCCGACCTGTTTGGCGACGGCATTGAGTTCGATTGGGATGGCCTCTTCGGCAGTTTGAAGTCGCCTGATGGTGAGTGGACCTTCGACACTCTGCAGGAACTCGACGACTTCTTCTTGAACAGCAGCATTGGGGCATCGATCGGCCTGACCTGGAGTCCGAACGCTGACGCGATCGAGTGG
>JBDQOY010000118.1:0-10296 GCA_040260935.1 Pirellulales bacterium | reverse complement strand
GCGGCGAGACAGCAGCCGCTGGTGGTGGCACCATGACCGGCGCAACCGGCAGCGGCGGGCCACTCCCAGCTGAACGCCTGGCCAATTCGGCCCGTCCCACGACGGCCTCTGCCGGCACCTGGCCAGCCGGCACCATGGCTAGATCAACGACACGCTCGTCCCGAATTTCCCAAGGCCAGACCGTTTCGGTGACAAAATCGAGGGGAAAAACCTGATACCAGGGAACCGGAAACGGCTGGCGAACCGTCAGCGTCTCATAGCCATCCTTGATCAGCCGAATCTTCCGGGTTCCGTAATAGACAAAATCGGTCGAAACGGGGGTTGTCCCGACCTGGTAGTCATCAACATAGACGAGCGCCCCGGGCGGGTTACTCCGGATGGTCATCCGCCGCTGCACACAACCGGTGAGCAGCCCTGCCGCCAGGAGCACTGCCACCAGTGCAGCACGGCCAGCCCCCGGCCCATCCGCCCAGAGTGCGAAAGGTGGCTTTAGCCGAACGCCCGGTTCGTGAGAAAAACCCGATGCCATGGGGGGAACATAGGAACACCTCCCCGGCAGAACCAGAGCAACCAGGAGGGCTGTCAGCCGCCCTCCCGGCCAGGTGACCAAGGAATTTTCCACCCATCCGTGCTACATTCCACAGCTTGACGTCCTGACAAAGGGCATTTTCAGGATCAGGACACCGGTTGGGGCAGGCTCACGAGGCGAACAGTGGGACAAGGCAATACCCTGCAGCATCATCTGCGATCCCATGTCGGCCGGAAGCGGTCGAACAATCAAGATTCCGCCACCGTCGTGCCGGCAAAAACGACCAAGGCGTTTCGTGACCACGGGTGGCTGCTGATTGTTGCCGATGGCATGGGGGCGCATGCTGGTGGTGAAGAGGCCAGCCGGCTCGCGGTGTCACTTGTGCCGCAGTTCTACGATGACGCCAACCCGCAGCAATCGCCCCCCCGAGCGTTACGAGTTGGCCTGGAAGAGGCCAACCGGACAATTCATGCGACCGGCGAGCGGGACCCGGCATACAAAGGCATGGGGACAACCTGTTCGGCACTCGTCCTTCTGCCGCAAGGGAGCCTCGTTGGTCACATCGGCGACAGCCGCATCTATCGGGTTCGTGGCCGCACGATCGAACAACTCTCCCGAGACCACTCCCTCGCCTGGGAGATCGCCGCAGCGAGCGGGCCGACCTCCAACGGTGGCTCTCCCGCTGTTCCAAAAAACATCATCACCCGCTCGATGGGTCCGCACGGTGACATTGAAGTCGATCTGGAAGGTCCCTTTCCCATTGCCGAGGGGGATCACTTCGTCCTCTGCAGTGATGGCCTTTCAGGCTGCCTGACGGATGAGGAAATCGCCTTGTTCGTCACGGAACTGCCTGCGACAGAGGCCACGGCGGCCCTGGTCAATCTTGCCCTGGTCCGCGGTGCTCCCGACAACACCACGGTGATCGTGGCCACTGCCGGGGCTGAAGAGGCCACCCAGACCGTGCGGCGGCAGCGGGCCTGGCCGCTGGATGACGAGGCGACAACCAGGGGGAACCAGAATCGCCCATGGATCTTCCTCGGCGTAGCGGCTGGAGGGCTCTTCCTCGCCCTGCTGCTTCTGGGCAATCTCCCCAGTGCCCCCGACGAACGAATCAAGTCTCCATTTTTCCTCGGGAGCGTTGCTGCCTTCGGGCTGACGGTGGGCTGCCTGGCCGCCGCCGCCTTTGGCTTCATGACCGCCAACCCCTCCAAGCGAAGCCGGGTGTTCACCCCGGGGCATGGCCAGCAACTCGGGAAAGGCCCCTACCGCCGCTTTGATGCGACCCCTTCGCCCGATCTTTTCGCCAGCATTGTCGTCTCACTGGAAGCCGCGCATGAAGAACTCGCTCGGAATGGCAAGCAGGAGGCGTCTCGGTGCGTTCACGACGCCCTCCAACAGGTCCGCAGCCTGATCCAACAGGGCGACTTCACGGCGGCCACGCGACAGGCAGCCGAGGCGCTTGCCAGTTTCGCGGCAACCATCCCCGTGGCTGACCGTGCTGCGGCAGGCCCCGCGGGCGACCCGTTGCCAGAGTCGAGCTGAGCCGGGCGGCTTCGGCATCGGGCCAGCAAGGGAGTGTGGCCAATGAAAATCATGACCCGTTATGTGCTGTCGGAAATGCTCCAGGTGTTCCTGGTGGCACTGACAGCGCTGACTCTGTTCATGCTAGTCATCGGCCTAGCCAAAGAGGCCCAGCAGCAAGGCCTTGGGCTGCTGCAGATTCTGTCTCTCGTCCCGTTTGTCATGCCTGATGCAATGCGGTTTGCTGTGCCGGGCACCATGCTCTTCGCCGTCGCCAGCGTGTTCGGCAGACTCTCCAGTTCCAATGAGATCACCGCCCTGAAGGCAGCTGGCATCACTCCGCTGGCAGTCATCTGGCCTGTGGCAGGCCTGGCGATTGCGGTCAGCATCGCCTGTGTCTGGCTCAATGACGTGGCCGTCTCCTGGGGCCGAGACGGGGTACGCGGCGTCGTTGTCCGCAGTCTCGAAGAAATCATCTACAGCCGGCTGCAGCAGCAGCGGTCCTACAGCACCAAACAGCTGGCGATCAACGTGAAAGGGGTCGAGGGCCGGCGGCTGATTCGTCCGACGATGTCCTTTCAGCCCAACAACTCCAGCCCTTCGGTCACCCTCTCGGCGATGGAGGCCGAACTCAAGACCGATGCCGATGCCGGAAGCCTGACGGCCATCTGCCGCAATGGCACGGTCCGCGTTGGTGATGTCGAGGTCGCCTTCCCGGACACCATCGAACGGGTGATTCCGCTTGATGCCATCAACGGGAAGGGGCTTCTCGAAAAAAGCCCATCGGAAATCGGCATGGCCGACTTTGCGGCAGCCCGCCAGGAAACCCTTGGCATGATCCAGCGACTGGAGCAGAAGGCCGCCGGCCGACAGGCGACGGCCCTGCTGACCGGGCAGCTTGACCTCACCAGCCCAGCCCATGCTGCGGGAGAACGGAACTCTGTCAATTCGCTGTGGGGGCGAATCCATCGGATCGACATGGAACCCTGGCGACGGTGGGCCAACGGCTTCAGTTGCCTGGCCTTTGTCCTCGTCGGCGCACCGATGGCAATCCGCATGCGGAACGCGGACTTCCTCACCAGTTTCTTTCTGTGCTTCCTCCCGATTCTGCTCGTCTACTATCCCGTCTTCATGGCCGGAGTGTCACAGGCTAAGGCGGGCGAACTCCACCCAATCGCGGTCTGGGGGGGCAACCTGCTGATTACGCTCTGGGGCCTCTGGCTGCTCAGAGGGGTCATTCGGCGGTAGGGGTGCCACACGTCGCTCCCTCGCGACACACCGTCAAAACGGCCCCCGCGGACAGCCCCTGCCGGTACTGCGGGTTTGCAACCAGCACTGAATCTGCGACACTCCGCCGGCGGAGGAAGGGGTCCCGTCCACCAGATGAATCGCTGCCTCCGCTCTTCAGCATCAGCCACATGTCCTTCAGGAGATTTCATCGATGGGTCGTCCCGTCACGCTCTTCACCGGCCAGTGGGCCGACCTGTCACTCGAAGACCTCGCCCGCAAGGCCCGCGAGTTTGGCTACCACGGTCTGGAATTGGCCTGCTGGGGTGATCACTTTGAAGTCGAAAAGGCGATGGCCGACCCCGGCTACTGCGCGGCCAAGCGCGACCTGCTTGAACAGCACGACCTCACCGTCCACGCCATTTCCTGCCACCTCGTGGGCCAGGCGGTCTGTGACCGGATTGACGCTCGCCACCAGGCGATTCTTCCACCGGCGGTCTGGGGAGACGGTGACCCTGCCGGTGTGAACGAGCGGGCTGCCGAGGAGATCAAGCAGACTGCCCGCGCTGCCCAGAAACTCGGCGTCTCCGTGGTGAATGGCTTTACCGGGTCGAGCATTTGGCACCTGCTCTATTCGTTTCCGCCCGTTCCAGAATCAATGATTGAAGATGGTTTCAAGGAGTTTGCTGACCGCTGGAACCCAATCCTCGATGTCTTTGCCGAATGTGGGGTCCGGTTTGCTCTGGAAGTTCATCCCACCGAAATTGCCTTTGACATTATCACCGCCCAGCGGGCCCTCGACGCCTTGGGCAACCGAGAGGAATTTGGTTTCAATTTCGATCCCAGCCATCTGCACTGGCAGGGCGTTGATCCGGTCGAGTTCATCCGGGCCTTTCCCGACCGGATCTACCATGTGCACATCAAAGATGCAGTCGTGCTACTCAACGGCCGAGGTGGCATTCTTGCCAGCCACCTCAACTTCGGCGATCCCCGCCGAGGCTGGGACTTCCGCTCGCCGGGCCGTGGCGGTGTCGATTTTGAGGAGATCATTCGAGCCCTCAACGAAATCGGCTATGACGGTCCGCTCTCGGTGGAGTGGGAAGACTGCGGCATGGATCGCGAACACGGGGCGGCAGAAGCCTGCGAGTTCGTGCAGAATCTCGACTTCGCCCCGAGCAACCGGCAATTCGATGCCGCGTTTGACAAAGACGACTGATCCTCGCCAGAGGCGGCTGTCCCGTCTTGGGCGGGTGGGCCTGCTCCTGACTGCTGGGCTGCTGACCGGGAGTCTTCCGGTTGGTACCGTCCTCGGGGCAGTTACACCAGATGCTGCTGCAGTCGGAGACACCGACTGGCAGACGGCGACTGCTGCCCTGGTTTCTGCCGCGCAGCTGGCTGGCGCGACGCAACTAGCCGCCTTGATTGAGGACTGGCCGCTTCCAGACGAAAGCGACGTTCTTGATCGACAGGTCATCGTTCCCATCGCAGAGCGACTCCAGCCACCCACCGAACTGACCGCAGACACGCAGCCGCTCTGGGAAGAATTCGTGACCCTCCGCCGCCAGCGGGCGGCCCGGTTCTTCGACCAGGCCACCGAAGCAGTGAACTGTCTGCGGCAGGTGCCAAACGCTCACACCCCAACGACCACCAGCGAGGCTGTCCGCCTGCTTTTCCGCACCCTGCGGGAGGACCCAGACCACGCGGCCGCCCGCCAGGCGGTGGGCTATGTTGCCCGCGATGGCTGCTGGGTCTGGCCAAACGTGGCCCGCCGCTTGAGCCGCCGACAAAGTTTTACCGAGGGCCGGGGCTGGCAATCGCGGGGACGTCTCGCGGCTCCGGCAAATACCCCCAAGGCAGTCCCCGGCCAGACCGTTCCGCTCGCGCAGGCCGACCGCTTTGCGTCAGCCCATTGGGAGATCCGGACGACCGCCGGCCTGGAGGCAGCGGGTGCCCTGGCCGGACGTCTGGAAGCCACACGGTTGTTCTGGCTGCAGGCCTTTGGTGGCTTCGCCTATCTACCAAGTGAACTCCAGCGGCGGCTGGCAGGCCAGGCACGACCGCTTCCGACTGCCGACTTCAAGGCCGTGCTCCTTGCCGATCGGCGCCAGTACATCGCCGAACTCAAACTGCTGGAGCCGCGGATTGCCGAGACCCTCGGGATTTACTGGACTCCAACGCAGACCGCCTGGTTCTTTCTGGGTGACGAGCCACCGGCGCGCACGGTCGAACACGAGGCGACCCACCAACTGTTTGCCGAGAGCCGGCGGACGAGCCCCACCGCTGGCAGCCGCCACGGTATGTGGGCCCTTGAGGCGGTCGCCTGTTACATGGAAAGCCTTGAGGCAACACCCTTTGGCTTCACCCTGGGCGGCCGATCGGCTGGCCGTGTCCCGGCTGCCCGCGAGCGGCTCCTCGATGACGGCTTTGTGGTGCCACTGCGAGAACTCTGTGGCCTTGATCGAGCCAGTCTGCAGAACGACCCTCGGCTTCCCCAGATCTACAGCCAACTCTCCGGGCTGGCCGACTTCTTTCTCAATGGCGACCGCGGCCGTTACCGCGATGCATTCCTCGAGTATCTCATCGGACTGTACCAAGGGACCGCCGACTCCGACACCCTCTGGAAACGCTGCAATCGCACGCCCGAACAGCTCGACGACGCCTACCGCCGACACCTCGCCCCCTCGTGAGCAGTTAACGGCGATTTGCTACACTCTCCACCCTCGTATCTGTTTCCCACCGATTTCCTCCCCGGAAACAAATGCTAGGGTTTTTCCCCTCTCATTGATGAAAGTCTGTTGATGCCCTCCTCTTCTCCCACCATCGACCTTGATCGCCTCGCCATCGACACCATCCGCACCCTGTCCATGGACGCCGTGGAGGCGGCCAAGAGTGGTCACCCCGGTACGCCGATGGCCCTGGCTCCGGTGGCTTACACCATCTGGAAAGACTTTCTCCGCTACGATCCACTCGACCCGCACTGGCCCAACCGGGACCGGTTTGTCCTCTCCTGCGGCCATGCCTCGATGCTCCTCTACAGCCTGATCCATCTGGCTGGCATCCGGCAGGGTGGCCCCGAGACTGCTGAACACGACGCTCCTGCCGTCAGCCTCGATAGCATTCGCCAGTTCCGCCAAATCGGCAGCACCTGTGCGGGACACCCCGAGCACCATCACACGACTGGTGTGGAAACCACCACCGGCCCACTCGGCCAGGGCTGTGGCAACTCCGTCGGCATGGCAATCGCATCGCGTTGGCTGGGAGCCCGTTACAACCATCCAGACGCGACGCTCTTCGACTTCGACACCTATGTACTCTGCAGCGATGGCGACCTGATGGAAGGCGTCGCCACCGAGGCCGCGTCGTTGGCCGGCCACCTGAAACTCGCCAATCTCTGCTGGATCTACGACGACAACCAGATCACGATCGAGGGTGAGACTGACCTCGCCTTTACCGAGAATGTCGGGCAGCGGTTCGAGGGGCTCGGCTGGCGGGTGGAACGGGTCACCGATGCCAACGACACCGCAGCGTTGGCTGCAGCCCTGACCCGGTTCCGGGAGGAAACTGAGCGGCCCACGCTAATTGTTGTGAAAAGCGTGATTGGGTACGGGGCCCCGAACAAAGCGGGGTCTCATTCCTCGCATGGTGCTCCGCTGGGGGCTGATGAAATTCGGGGCGCGAAGGAAGCCTATGGCTGGCCTGTCGACGAGTCCTTCCGCGTCCCTGCGGAGGTGCCCGAACAGTTCGCCGCAACGCTGGGCAGCCGCGGCAACGCCGCCCGCTCAGCCTGGCAGGAAGCCCGGCAGACCGCTGCAACAACTGCACCGGAAGCGGCCGCCGAACTCAACGATCTCCTCGACGGCACATTGCCCACCGGCTGGGAGGATGCCATTCCCAGTTTCCCGGCCGACGCCAAGGGCCTGGCGAGTCGGGTCTCGTCGGGCAAGGTTCTTGAGTCGCTGAGTGCTTCCATCCCCTGGTTCCTCGGTGGTTCCGCCGACCTCGCCCCCTCGACCATGACCCTGATCCCAGGAGCCGGTGACTTTTCGGCCACCACACCGGCCGGCCGAAATTTCCACTTCGGCATTCGCGAGCATGCCATGGCAGCCGCCTGCAATGGCATGGCCCTCTGTGGACTGCGACCGTATGGCGCAACCTTCTTTGTCTTCTTCGATTACCTCAAACCGTCTCTCCGGCTTTCCGCCCTCGGCGATCTCGGAGTGATTTACGTGCTGACCCACGACTCAATCGGCCTGGGCGAAGATGGTCCGACCCATCAGCCAATTGAACAACTCGCCAGCGCCCGGGCGGTCCCCAACCTCTCCGTCTTCCGACCGGCTGACGCCAACGAAGTTGCCGAGGCCTATCGGGTGGCCATCCGACGCAGCAACCGGCCCTCGGTGATGGTACTTTCACGCCAGAATTTGCCGACCCTCGACCGCGCAGGGCTGGGGCAAGCAGCCGGGGTCGCCCGCGGCGGTTACGTGCTGAAAGAGGCGGCTGGCGGTCAGCCCGACTGCATCCTGATTGGCACCGGCAGCGAGGTGGGACTCTGCCTGACGGCAGCTGAGACACTGGCAGCAGCAGGCATTCAGGCCCGTGTGGTCAGCCTGCCCTGTTGGGATCTTTTCACAGAGCAGGATGCGTCCTACCGTGAGAGCGTGCTGCCAGCAGCCGTCACCGCACGCGTTGCCTGCGAGGCCGCCAGCGGCTTTGGCTGGGAGCGTTGGCTCGGCGACCGTGGCCGGTTTATCGGCATGGAAGGCTTCGGAGCGTCCGGACCCGCCAAGCAACTCTATGCCCACTTCGGCATTACCGCCGATGCAGTGGTGGCGGCTGCTCAGGAACTTCTTAGCCGTTGATCGTGCGGTTGAAAAACCAGCAGCTCCCGGGCAAGGCATCGCCTAAGGCTGGTGGTGTGAATCACCGATGACAGCATCCTCAACGTCTTTCCCTGCCGCAATCTTTCCGTCGTGGTTGCGGTAGAGATGATCGTCGCGGTGGAGCAAATTGAGGCCATCCTCGGTGACAACAATCCGCTCGACCCGGCCATCTTCATAGAGGATGTGATGAATCCCCTCGGGATGGTTGCTGCTGCGTTCGCCACTGGCATCGGGCGCGTCGGCCATCAGGGGATGATCACCCCGGCGACGGTCGCGAATTGGCTGGAGCATACCATCAGCGGCGCGATGGCCGAGCGTATAGCCGTAATCTCCTCCCATCCTCTCGACAACCTGCTGGAATCGGTCGGTGCCAACGGCCGCCTCAACCTCCTCCAGCGTGGGAATCTGCGGGCCTCCTGCCGTATCCACAGACGAACCAGGATAGACGAGCAACCCGGCATCCGACGTGAGACGGTGCGCGGACACCAGGGTGGGAGCGTACAGCCCGGCCCGCGACAGCGGACCTTCAGCCGGTGGTGATGGCAGGAGCCGCTTGGCATCGGCATAGCCATGCAAGGCTCGACCAACCTGATTGAGATTTCGTGCAGCCCGAAGCGCACGGGCATCGTCCAACGCCTCGCGGAGCAACGGTGCCACCAGAACCACAGCCGCCACCGCAGCGGCTGCCAGCATGAACCGATCCACCCAGGCCCGTTGCCGAATTACCGGAACCGACTCGGTCGCCGGAGAGAGCACCGGGCCGCTGGGCGGAGCCTGTCGTGCAGCCGCGATGGTTCGTTGGGCCAGTCCCGCAGGCGGCTCAATCGGCTCGGCGTCATGCCGCAGTGGTTCGAGTACCCGCCGCAGCTGGGTCAGATCGCGTTCGAGTGCTGCCGCCATTTCAGGCTGCTGGCGGGCAGCATCGACCTCAGCCCGCTCCGCCTCATCAAGACTGTTGAGCAGGTAGCCAACCAGGTTGTCGCGGAGGCCGTTGGGGATTTCAGGCATGCCACCCCCCTTGCGATCTGCGCGGCTGCTGCCGTTCGCCACCGATCTGGTGCCGGCCGTGTTGTGTTGTCGCAATCATCATCCCTGTGACTCCGCATCGGCCGTCATGGCCCAAGCCTGATTGAGTTTTGCCAACGCCGCATGCAATCGGCTCTTCACGGTACCGACTGGAATCCCCAGCACATCGGCCGCCTCGCGGTATTTCATGCCCTGGTGATAGACCAACACAAGTGCCACCCGCAGGTTTTCCGGCAGATTCTCCACTGCTCCGCGGACCCAGTCCTTGGCCTCTTCTGCCTGTAATTGGTCGATCGCTGTCGGTCCTTCTGCGGAGAGCACTTCCATCAGCCCGCCCCCTTCGGCATCAGTTGCCGTCTGGTCGAGACTCGCCATCCGATGGCGGCGGTTCCTCCGCTGTGCATCGATCGCCTGGTTGGTGGCGATCGTGTAAAGCCAGGGCCGAAAACGACGCCCCTGCTCAAACCGGTCCCGCTTGACATAAATCTGGAGAAAGGTCGCCTGAAAGACATCTTCGGCCATCTCAGCGTTCCCAAGATACCGGCGGAGGTACCCAAAGAGTTCCTGTTCGTACCGTCGCACCAGCGATTCGTACGCATCCGCATCTTCGGCTGAGCAAAAGCGTTGCAGGAGATCCTCATCGGTTGGCTCCACCGAGGCGTCACTGATCCGCGACCGTAGCCCGTCCGCACCCGATGCCTTCATCATCCCACCGTCAGCGGTGGATGGCGCAGCCCCGGAGCGTGTCTGGTCGGTATCCATAACGTTGTACGGCTGCCGCCGTTCGCTGGTTCGTTCCACCGCAGGATTTCGCTCCATTTCCCGTCGGCCAGCGCTGGCCGACGGCTCGGAGCCGTCGGGAACCGGGAACGCCTCTGTGATCTCTCGCACCCAGAAACCACCCGGATCGTGGGGGGCACATCGCCCGTCTCCCGCAGAAGGAGTATAGTCGGCGGCTGCAGGGTCCGCGACCTCCTGTCTCACTCTCCCCTGCGGGGCAGAGCACTTCCGCCGCTTCACAGGCTCAGCATGCCCCGTTCTCCCACCCCCTCCACCCGCTATCGCTGGCTGGCTGCGGGGGACATCAACGCCTTTTTTGGCCTTTCACTGGAT
>JBDQOY010000117.1:0-7880 GCA_040260935.1 Pirellulales bacterium | reverse complement strand
GCTGAGCATAGTTGCCGGGCCGACCTGAGCAAGAGCAGTGCCTTTTGCAACTGCCTGCGGTGGTCAGCCATCCGGGTGCTGGAGAATTTCACGCTGCCGCGACTGCCAGATGTCAATTGCCACATCGAGCAGGTTATCCGCCTGAACGGTTTCGCCGGTCCAGAGAATCGTCCACCACTTGCGGTCTGGAGTGGAAATAATGAACGACCGGGCCGCGCCATGCTTTCCATCCCGGAAGATGTAGCCCGGCTGGGAAAGAGCCCCCGTGGGCTGCGGCGGCAAGGTGCTGAGGTCAATCTCCTGGGCAACATTGTCGGTCAGTTCTGCCTGTTTCGACCAAGAAGGGAAATCGAGGCGTTCGTAGTCAGCCATAACGGGGGCAACACCAGGTAGGAAGTCAACCTGCGACACTATAGCAGGCATCGCGTTTGCAATCGTGCCTCTGACCGCTGCTGCCCCGGTTTCGTCAGGAAACCCGGAACTGACGAATCAACTCCCAGAGGTTCTGGGCCTGCGCTCCAAGCTGCTCCGAACTTGCTGCCAGTTCCTCAGAAGCCGCGGCGTTGCTTTCCACGGTCTCCGAAATGGAGTGAATGGTCTGTTTGACCTCAGCCGAATTTCGGGCCTGCGACTCACTCAGCAGAGCGATCTCAGCCACAGCGCCGGCGGTGGTGTCCGCGGCCGTGACGATTGATTCAAGCGAGCCACCGATCATTTCCGAGAGGGAAGCCCCCTTCTGAATGCGGGCAGATGACTCGTTGATTAACTGTGTGATTTCAGCGGTTGCCTCGCTGGTGCGATTGGCCAGTTTACGAACCTCCTCGGCGACCACCGCAAACCCGCGACCATGCTCTCCAGCGCGGGCCGCCTCAATGGCGGCGTTGAGGGCGAGCAGGTTGGTCTGTGAGGTGATGTCGCCGATGATCTTGATGATGTCACGGATTTGTTCAGACGACGCTTGGATCGACTTGATTGAGTCGACAGCATCGTGAACGGCTTGGCTGCCAGCCTGAGCCAGTTTGACGGTTCGGTCGGCCTGCTTCCTGCAACTGGAGGCATTGCCCGACACAGCAACAGTTGACTGGACCAACTGCTCAATAGAGGAACCGATTTCTTCGATGCTGGCGGCCTGGCTTTGGGCTCCCTCACTGAGACTGGCAGCACTTTCTGCGATCATGCGTGCCCCCTCGCCCTGCTGTTCGGCTGCCTCGGCAATGCGGGCGATGAGTTCTCGGAGGCTCATCAGCATGTCACTGGCGTTGGCAGCCAACCGGGTGAGTTGGTTATCGCCCTCAATAGACATGTGTGTGGTCAGGTCGCCGGCCGAAGCAGCAGCGAACAGGCTGGAAATCTGTTCCACGCCGTCTTGAAGGCTGCGTTGGGACCGCTCGAGGAATTCCTTGGAACGAAGCAGTTCCTGCTTGAGTTCCTGTTCCCGCTCGGCGGCCCGCACCTTGTCGGTGATGATGCTCCAGGTGACCAGGGGGCCAAGGTAGGAACCGCGGCGGTTGTCGATTGCTGAAACATGGCACTCAAGCTCTTCTTCACCGCATGGAAAAGTGACTACCCGGGGTAGATTTGCGGGATCACGCATGAAGTCAAAGGCATCGGCAGCCTGCCCAAACAAGGCCGCGAGGTCCTGGTCGGACGAGTCGCTGTCACGTTGAAGGGTGTCGGTGAGGGCCCGCTGGCTGGCGGGATTCATCGACATGACCCGAAGGTTGGTGTCAGCCTGCACCAGCTTGATCGACGTGTTGTTGACCATCTCGGCAAGGCGGAACTGCTGGGCATGCCGATGGGTGAGAAGCCGGGCCAGGACCACGGCTGAGATCAGGATGCCGAGCGTGGTGGCGGCGAACACCGTTTGCCCAAAGAGTTTTACCGTGGTGGCAGCAGTCATGACCTCTGCCTCAGGGGTCGTGGCGAGCAGGAGCCAAGACACCTGCCCTGCCCCGGGGCAGGGGGAAACGAGTTCGGCCGTGCAAAGCAGGCGTGATCCTGAGGCAGCAGTGGCACTCGCGAAAGCCCCGTGAGTGGCCATGAATTCAGTGAACTGGTGCTGCGATTCTGCCGAGGAAAATTCTCGCTGACTGGCTGGTGGGGCCTGCCGACTTGAGCCGCGGGACCACGCGTTGTCACCGTACACTTCGGCAGCGATGCCAAATGATGAGGTGCCGGTGGCAGTGAGCAACTGATCAAGATGCTCGAGGGGCACCAGAAAAACCAGCACCCCAACGAGGTTAGCCCCGCTGCGGATCGAGGTTGCAAGAGTGAACACCGGAGACCCCGCAGCGGGCTCATAGGCGGTGTAGTCGCTGCAGGCAACTGCTGGCCCATCAGTCGCGGTGAGCACCCTCTCGACGGCTGCGGCCGGACCGGCTGCGGTGGGTTCGAGCCGCGCACCGAAATCCCGGCGCTTGCTGACGCTGTAGATCACCTGCCGAGTCGCTGGATCAACCACGAGGACGTCATCAAGCCGCAGCCCTTCCTTTAGCCGACGGAGCAGCGGATGAAGGGCGACGTGCAGCGACGAATAGACCGAGCCATCACCGGCGTCATCGAGCAGGTGTTTCGTCTCTTCGCGGTTAGGATTGGTTCGGACGTAGAGATCCTGCGCGATCATGCCGGGAACCGGCAAGGAGGCGATGACGGGTGCTAAGGCTGTGTCACTCGCCGCGTCGCTCTTGGCCTGGGTTGCGTAGTAACTGAGAAGACCTTGGCGAATCCGTTCCAGATCGGCGTCATCCCGTTCAAGCTTGTTGAACGCCTCGGTGAGTCGGCTTGCCTGGCTGGTCACTTCGGTGCGGGCAGCGGCCGTGAGCAGCTCCTTTGCGAGGGCATGGTAACTGGCCTCAATTGTTGTGGCGGTGAGCGCTGCCGAGAGGCCAGTTCGTTGGAAGGCGGCCTCTCGAATTGCCAGCACTGAAGCCCGGTACATCGACACGCCCAGCACCCCAAGGGGGACGAGGGACATGGTGATCAAGGCGATCAAGACGGGGGTGCGGGGAGAGCGTTCCGTTGCCAGAGGGATCATGGTGACGGGGATGTCCTAGAGGATGACCTGGTGCAGCCGGGGAGGCGGCGGTGATGGTTCCGCAAGCGAACCGTGATGCCACGCAAGACCGAAATCGATCACTCTGCGCATTTTGCCTATACCCTCCAGCATTCCGAGACGCAATGCTAGCCCCCTCGAGATGACTAGTTGTGGTGTGGTCGTGAGGTCTGCCGAAGGCTGCGGGGCGACGTGAATTAGGTTTGTAGCCCACGGCCTTAGGAGAACTGCCCCAGGCGTTCACAGGCCGCCACGGTGTACGTCAGCGGGTAAAGATCCTCGGCGTACCAGAGCTTTGCAAAGTAGAGTCCGATCGGAGCAGCTGGAAATCGGGTCCCCTGCTCGGTCGCGCGGCTCAGCCAGGTGATGCCTCGGACCAGCGCCCGTTCGGCTTCACTGGCACGCTGTGGATCTGGTGCCGAGGCGAGCGTGGCGGCCAGGGCCTCCACGGTGAGGGCGGTCTCTTCGATGCTTGGAGCAAGGCTGGGGCCCCCGCCGACGCCGCCGTCGGCACCCTGGGCAGCGATCAGCCAGTCAGTGGCCTGCGGGTTGCCAGTTGCCAGCACCACCTTGGCTGTGCCATAGGTTGGGTTGGCCTGTGTGAGATGGTGCTGATTTCCAAACCAGAGCGGCTCCCACGAGCCATCAGGGTGCTGGGTGCGGCTGAGATACCGCCGTGCGGCAGCGAGTTGACGCTGGTGGACAGCAGCCAGACGCGGCCAAGCAGCCGCAGCGCGGAGAAAGTGCGCGGTGATGTCTGGGCAGGAGGTGTCAAACGGCAATCGTCCCCAGCCCCGGCAGAACGTTGGCACACCGCCGTCGCGATTGGCAAGCGTTGCGAGCCAGGCGAGCCCTTCCGCGGCGGCGGTGGTGGTTCGAAGGGAACGCTGCGGCTCTGCGCCTTCGAGGGCGGCGAGGGCAGCAACCGCGCCGCTGGTGTCGTCGGCATCGGGGACGCCACCAGCCAGATCGGTCCAGGCCCAGCCCCCGGGGCTCGCACCGGTGTAGGGATGCTGCCTCCGCCACTGCTGCCTGAGCAGCCAGTCACGAATGGTTGCACGCTGTTCAATGGAGAGATAGTCGCCCCCCTGCCCCCCTGCCCCAATCGCGGCCACTGCTGCGGTCGTGTTCCAGGTGGCGAGGTTGGTGTCGATGGGCCAGGAGCCGTCGGCGCGGACTGAAGCTGCCAGGAACCGGCAGCCCGCCTGCGCGACCGGATGGTTCGCCAGCCCCATCGCCACCAAACTCATGGTGACAAACGAGGTCAGCGGTGTTGCCTCAAGGTACCCACCATTGGCTGGTTGGATTGCCTCAAGCACCGCCAGGGTGCGGTGCCGGGCAGCCCGCCGCAGCCAACCAGCCGGGCCGGGCGTTGGCAAGTGGGCCTGGCGGACCTGCCCAATCGCGATAAGTGCTGGCAGGGCGTAGCTGACCACCTGCAGATTCACGATCCGGAACCAGGCCTGCGGGAGTGCCGCCAGTTCAAAAGGGAGTTGAGGGACGTGTCGCCAGGCCGGCGTCGTGCGGTGGTCACCGAAGCGGTCAGTCAGAAGCAGATGAGTGAGGATTGGCACGCTGAAGGTGCGGTCCCGGCCGTAGGACGTTGCCAGCGCGGCGGCCACGGCTTCAACCGAGAGGTCGCCTGTCCAGCCGAGGATCCGCTGGGTCGCCCGTTCTGTTGCCCGCATCAGGGTCGGCTGCGGGAGCGGCTTGCTGTCCGCCACGGCGGCAACGGCTGACCAGGCCAGCAGTGTGGTGGAGAGATTGCCCTGGCTTGCCGGTGTGTCGCCCCATGATCCGTCAGGAAGCTGCGTGCTGAGCAGCCACTCACATCCCCGCCGGATGAGACTGCAAAACTGCGGGGTGTCACTGGCACCATCAGCCAGCCGCAGGGCATTGATGGCGGTTGCCGTCGCCAAGGCACTGGAAGAGAGGTGTCCGGTCCAGTGGCCGGCGGTATTCCGAGCGGCCAGCAGACGTTCACGCGCGTTCACTCGCAGCGAGGTGTACGGCTCCGTATTCAAGAATTCATGGAGTGAGGGAGGCATCAATCGACAAACTGGTGCGGAGCGGAAGAGAAATCATCGGGTGCTGGCATGGCCCAACGCGAGCAACCCATAGAAGGTGTATTCGCAATCGAGTTGATCGTCAGCCCAGGATCCATGAAAGCCCCCCTCCCCCGACCAGAGCGAGTCGAGAAAGTCGAGTATGGCGTCACGATGTGCCTGCCAGGGAGCAGCCACCGCATCGAGGGCATGGAGGGCAACCGCTGTGGACAGCAGATCAGGCAGGGGCGACCCGATAGTAGCGAGAAACCCGCCTGACGAATGGAGCCTGGCCAGCAGCCAGTCGATGGCAGATGGGGGGACGGGGCACCCGAAACTGTGAAGCAAGACGACTGCTGCAGCGGTGGCAGGCGTGGAACCAAAATCCTGATTGGGCTCGTTCGCCCAGCCTCCATCGGTGGCCTGGAGGCTCGTGAGCGACTGAACAATGGCCGCAGGGGCATCAGCCGGTAGAGGCAGTCCCAAATCGGCGTGGGCGTTGACGACCAAGAAACTGCCATAGACCGAGCCCTGGGCTACGCCGGGTCGCGAGGCGTAGCCGCCGTCGGCGGCACGGTGGGGGGCAAAGGTGGCCGCCAGGTCGTGGCGTTGTGCTGGTGAGCGGGTCTCGAGGGGACGCACTGCCCAGACGCGAGCCAGGCAAGCGCGGTGGACGAAGTCGAGGGCTTCCCCTCCACCGACCGTCTCGTCGAGCCACCGAAACGTTTGTATTGCATGCGGGCTGGACGGATCAAAGAGCCCCCCGGGTCCTCCGGACGCTGGCACGCCAGCCTCGGACAGCGCAATCAGGGAGTCAATCGCGAAGGGTGTGTAGTAGAGATCAGGTTTGCCCGCGCGGTTGGCATAGCCACCGGCCGGGATGGCGGTCTTTTGCAGGCAGTCGATGACTAATTCAACAGCCTCCCCAAGTTCCCGTCGGGCGAGCCGGGCGACCTGCAGCATCTGGAGCCGACGGCTCATGGAGCGTCACCGACTGGCGTGGTTGGCTGCGCTGCTTGGCGTTCCTGGTCCGCCTCTCGGCAGAACCCTTCGAAGGCCAGCTGGTTGAAGACGCGGGCGACAATCCTTCGGAGGAGGCCTTTCAGCGAAGCATCGGTGAGCATGTCGAGCGCTGCGACAGCCTGCTCTTTGTACGACTCCATGAGCAGCGCGGCTTTCTCGTCTGCTTTGGCTCGGGCCACTGCGGTGCGGATTGCGTCCGCGGTTGTGGCTGAGGGCGTCCGTCCACTCGCGACAGCCTGGAGGAGGTCGCGGTCAGCACCACGGGCTCGCTCGGCAGCCAGGGTTAGTACGACGCTCGGACGACCAGCAGCCGCGTCAGTCAGTCCCGCATCGTCCTGCAGATCCTCCAGGTCATCACGAATCTGGTAGGCGATGCCGATTGCTTCACTGTACTGGTGCAGCACGTCGCTGACCTCCGCGTGCCGGCCGGCCGCGATGGCCCCCAGTTGCAGGGCGACGTCGAAGGCTGGTGCGGTTTTAAGACGGAAGATTTCAAGGACCTGCCGGCTACTCAGTGGACTTGGCGATCTGCTCCAGGCCAGTTCCATCCCCTGGCCGCGGCAGAGAAGCCGTTGAGCGTCGGCAGCCTCCCGCACAGCGTGCTGGAGCCGCTCGGCAGCAAGTCCACTCTCAGCGAGCAGGCGATAGCCTTCCCCAATCAGCAGATCGCCCACATTCAGTGCTACGGGGATGCCCTCCTGGCCGCAGAGGGTTGGCTGGCCATATCGCTCGGCATCGCCATCCTCGATGTCATCATGCACCAGAGAGGCTTTGTGAAAGCACTCGACTGCAACGGCCAGTTTCTGGACGACGGGGTGATCGGTCTCACCGCCAAGGGCAGCCGAGACCGCAGCCGTCAGGAAGGGTCGCCAGCGTTTGCCGTCGCGGGCCAGCCAGTCTCGGCCTATCGTCTCGGCCGGCCCGGTTGCCTCACCCATGAGGGTTGTCAGCGTTGTGGGCGTGAACCAGTCCGCGACCTCGTCCTGGAGGCTGCCGAGGTCGAGCCGCCGCGAACGGTCGGCTGCCTCAAGGTGGATGTAGTCCCAGACCCAGTCGATGTCGATCGTGGTGTCGATGCAGTCGTCTTGCAGCAACGGCACGGCGACAGCTGGTATGGCTGCGGCTTCGACGAATGGAAAGGTCTTTTCAAGCACGGGTAGGCAGCTCACGCCAACGATGGCCTCAATCTGCCCGGTCTGAATCATCGCCATAACCAGCGCCGAGCCTTCTGCGACGAGGACTGCATAGCCAAGCCGCTCTGCTTCTGTCTGGAAGTCTTGAATGGAGCAAAGGCCGCACTGTTTGCAGAGCAGTCCGAACTCATCGAACGGTGCCGGGCAGCGGTTCTCTTCCCGCAGGCACTTGGGCATGAGGAGCAGGCGACGTTCAAACGGCACTTCGGCAAGCGCATCTCGCCAGGTTTCGTTGTTGACGAGGACTGCGGCATAATCGAGGTAGGTTGCTGGAAGTTCAGCCGCCGAGAGACATGCCTGGGCTCGTTCCCGGAGCGATTCCATCGCGACCGGCGGCACCACGGGATTGGCGGACAAACTTCGCCGGATTACCTCCAGCAGGCGATCGCGATCGGCTTTCGTCTGCGGGATCGATGGGTGCGGCGGCCGCGAGCGGATCACTGCCGGGGGCACCGCGTTGGGAAGCACCGCCAAGGGGATCAGTGGTTGGCGTTCGGATTGTGTTGCCGTAGCCATGGGCAGACCCTGTTGCGGTTAGGTGGTGGGGGTGACAGGTGCGGATCGGGC
>JBDQOY010000116.1:0-10526 GCA_040260935.1 Pirellulales bacterium | reverse complement strand
GTTGAGCGGATGCTCGCCGATCAATGGCTGACTTTTCTGTTGGCTGCCAGTGGGATCTTTCTCCTGCTCTCGATCGGGTTTCGAAGCCCGCTGATCGGGGCCATCACGCTGGTTCCGAACATCCTGCCGATCGTCATCGTCCTCGGTCTTCTCGGCTGGTCAGGCAGCCCCATCAACATGGGCACGGCAATGATCGCGGCTGTCTCGCTGGGGCTCTCGGTTGACAGCTCCATCCACTACACCGCCGCCTTCCGTCGCCGGCTTGCGGCAGACGGAGCAATTCAAGCCGCCTTGGCAACCGCCCACCAGACCGCTGGCCGAGCCATGATCTTCTCGACCCTGGCCTTAGTCGTCGGTTTCCTCGCCCTGACCACCAGTCGCTTCATGCCGACCGTCTCGTTCGGCGGGCTCTCCTGCCTGACGCTGCTCGGCGGACTTGCCGGCAATCTCGTCGTCCTGCCGGTCCTGCTGTCCCTTGCGGCCAGCCGGTACAACTGGTCCGGTTGAAGGCCAGCCCCAGCGCTGCGAGACTCCGTTGGGCGGCAGACAGCCTGCTGCCGGTGTCCCCACGATCGCCCCCAGTTGAAAGCCCTGCTGATGTCGACTGAATTTCTGCCTCCCGGCCGTGCCACCACTGGCAGCGGCACCATCTCTGCAGCCACAGCCACCGACCCAGCCCGGTTTGAGGCAGACACGCTCGTTGTCTTCCTGAGCAGCGGGGGCGTCGGCAGCGGCGGCATCGCGGCAGTCGACCAGGCGACCAATGGCCAGCTCACGCGACTCTGGGATCAGGGTGACCTCACCGGCAAGCGGTACGAGTGCGTTCCCCTCTTGGCCCTGCAGGGGCTCGCCTGCAGGCAGGTGCTGATCATGGGCGTCGGACCGACTGACGAGTTGACCCCTGGCATCCTCTACCGGGCTGCGGCCACGGCCGCCCGCCAGCTTGCCGGACGACCCCGCGACCGCGTTGGCTTTCTTGCCGAAGGCCACTGGACCAATGACCAGCTTGAACAAGCCGTGGCCGGTGCCGTCGTCGGCCAAATCGGGCAGGATCTCTACCGGGCGGAAAAACGCCAGCATCCATTTGCAGCAACGGTCTGGCTGGAAGCCCCTGTCGAAGTGGTCTCCCGCGGAGGTCTGATTGCCGATGGCGTCAACCTCGCCCGCCGCCTGGTGAATCTACCCCCTGACGACCTCTACCCTGAGACCTTTGCGGACGAGGCCGCCACGATTGCGGGACGCGTCGGTCTAGAAATCGAAATCTGGGACCAAGCCCGGCTGGAACGAGAACGCTGCCAGGCCTTGCTGGCTGTCGCTCGCGGAAGCGGACGGTCGCCACGGCTGGTGCTGCTGCACTATCGCGGAACAGAACAGGGAGGAGGAACTGGACACGCGGATTCCCGGCCCGACCTTGCCCTGGTCGGCAAGGGGGTCACCTTTGACTCCGGCGGCCTGTCCCTCAAGCCATCCGAGGGCATGCTCGCCATGAAATGTGACATGGCCGGGGCGGCGGCTGCCCTGGGGGCCATCGCCACGATTGCCGCGTTACGACTGCCGATTCATGTTGTGGCAGCAGTCGGCCTAGTCGAAAACATGACCGGCTCATCTGCGTACAAACTGGGGGATGTCGTCACCGCCCGCAGCGGGCTCACGATTGAAATCCACAACACCGATGCCGAAGGTCGGGTGGTGCTGGCGGACGTGCTCGATGTTGTCGCTGATCTCCAACCCCGCCGCATTGTTGATGCTGCGACCCTCACCGGAGCCTGCATGGTCGCCCTTGGCCGTGACATTGCCGGCCTGTTCACCAACGATCAAACCTGCTGCGATGCCGTACAGGCTGCTGCCAATGCGGTGGGTGAGCGGGTCTGGCAGCTGCCGATGGACAAAGATTTCGATGACCAGATCCTCAGCGAGGTGGCCGACATCAAAAATGTTGGTGACGGCAGGCTGGGCGGAGCGATCACAGCCGCAAAACTGCTCGAGCGATTCGTCCGCGGCATCCCCTGGACCCATGTCGATATTGCTGGCCCAGCCTTTGCCGACAAGCCGACGCCCTGGACCGGTGGGGGTGGCACCGGAGCGATGGTTCGGCCCTTCGTCGAACTTGCCCGCACCCTTGCCCGGTAGCAGCCACTGTGCCGCGAGCCGGCCTCAACTGGCCGGCTGCAGCAGGCACTCAAGCTCATCAACCAGTTCGCTGAACCGGGTCAGTGCCAGGCCAACGGGTTGAGGGGTTTCCAGATCGACCCCCGCATCGCGGAGGAGATCGAGGGGCCACTTGGAGCAGCCGCCACGGAGGAACCCGAGGTAGGCCTGGAGTTCGTCTGGGCCTCCCTCAGCCACCTGCTTGGCCAATGCGATCGCCGCCGACAGCCCCGTGGCATACTTGTAGACATAGAACGCCCGATAGAAATGGGGGATCCGCAGGCACTCCAGTTCAAGCACATCGTCTATCGCAAAGCGTTCGCCAAAGTAGGCGCTCAGCAGTTCGCGATAGAGCTGGCGAATCTTTTCCAGGGTCAGGGGCTCACCGCTTTCCACCGTCGCATGGCTGACCCGCTCAAATTCCGCAAACATCGTCTGCCGAATAATGGTCGCCCGAATTGCGTCGATTTCCCGCGAAATGATTGCTGCCCGCTGCTTGTCCGAAGAGGCTGAGGCCAGCAGATGCCGCGTCAGCAATTGCTCGTTGAAGGTGCTGGCCACCTCGGCCACAAAGATGGTGTAGCCCGAATAGTGGTATGGCTGAGCCTCAGCCGACAGCCGCGTGTGCATCGAGTGCCCCGCTTCGTGTGCCAGCGTGAAGACATGCTCAATCACCTCTTCCTGGAAGTTCATCAAGATGTAGGGATCTGAGTGGTAGGTCCCCGAACTGAATGCCCCCGACTGCTTGCCGGCGTTTGGGTACCGGTCACACCACCGTCCCCGCAGGCCTGTCTCGAGCCGGCCGCAGTACTCACTCCCGAGTGGGGCCAGCGATGCCGTGATGACATCGACTGCTTCACCCCAGGTATGCCGCTGCTCAAGTTCCGGAACCAGGGGAACGTAGCAGTCGTAGTGATGGATCTCATCAAGACCCAGCAGCCGCCGTCGCAGGTCGTAGTAGCGATGCACCACCGGAAGATGCTCTCGCACCGCCGCAATCAACTGGTCGTACACCGTCAGCGGCACGTTGTCGGCGAACAGGGCCGCCTCGACCGCCGAGGGATGGTGCCGCACCTTGGCCGCATAGGCATCACGCTCATTCGACCCCGACAGCGTGGCCGCCAACGTGTTGGCATGGGCTTCGTACTGGGCGTAGTACTGCAGAAATGCCTGGCGTCGCACCGCCGGGGCCGTGTCATGCAGCAGCGTGGTGAAGGTCGCATTAGAGAGTTCCAATTCTGTCCCTTGACCATCGACAATACTGCCAAACTTCATGTCGGCATCAGTCAACTGGCGAAACACTTTGCCGGCAGTTCCAGCAAACGTTCCCTGCATCGCCAGCAGTTTCTCTTCTGGCTCCGAGAGGACATGCGGCCGATTGCGCACCACCCGCTCAAGCAGCAAGCGATACGGCTCAAGGACCGGCAGCGCCAGCCAGCCGCTGAGCGTTTCCGGGGGGATCGCCATGATCTCGGGCTGAATGAAACTGGCCCGCTCGCCCGCTCGGGTGGCCGCATGCTGAAACCGCCCCATCATCCGCTGGGCGGCTGGAGCGGCGGTATCTTCGCTGCCCCGCAGGTGGGCGTACGTTCCGAGCCGGTCGGCCGCCTGGTCGATTTCAAGATCAAACGCCAGGCAGGTAGCCAGGCGTTCCGCCGAGGAGCCGAGGGTACCGGCAAAGGCATCGAACTCAGGGATCCGCTGCTCCCAGGCGGCCAAGGCCTGCTCCCACGCAGCATCATCCGCAAACAGGCTCACCAGATCCCAGGTATCCCCGGCGGGCACATCGACCCGATTCGGCAGCGTTTTCATCGCGTTCGTCTCACTCTCTCCAAGAACTTCCAGACGGTTACAACTTCCAGACAGCACTGCCCCAGGCCAGGCCACCTCCGAAGCCACAGACCACCACCGTGCTCCCGGGGCCGATGCGGTTCGCTCGCCACGCTTCATCGAGCGCTAGCGGAATCGAGCCACTTGAGGTGTTGCCATAGCGATCGAGGTTGACGAGGAACCGATCCTCCGGCAGATCGAGTGCCCCGCGGATGCCGTCGATGATTCGCAGATTGGCCTGGTGGAGGACGAACAGGTCGATGGCCTCCAATGGAACCCCCGACCGTGCGACCACCTGCCGAATGTTGTCTTCGGCAAGGCGGATGGCCCACTTGAACACTGCCCGTCCGTCCATTTTCATGAATTGCTCACCAGCTGCCGCACCAGCCTCCGTCACCGGCTGACGGGACCCACTCATCGGGCAGACGAGGAGATCGCCGCCTCGCCCATCTGACCCAAGCGACCAGGCCAGCAGGCCGGGCCCGTCCGGCCCCGCCTCGACCCGCTCCAGCAGCACCGCACCTGCCCCATCACCGAACAGGGGCCAGGTCTTCAGGTCCTGCGGATTGACCACGCGTGAATTGGTATCGGCCCCAATCACCAGCACCAGGTCACTTGAGCCCGACGCCAGAAACTGGGCCGCGGTCACCAGGGCATAGGCGAAGCCAGCACAGGCTGCGGTGACGTCCATGGCCGGCGCCATGATGCCCAACCGCTCCTGAACCAGACAGGCCGTGGATGGAATGCAGGTGTCGGGCGTGAAAGTCCCCAGCACCAGCAGGTCGATCCGTTCCCGCAGGTCAGGATGCTCGGCGAGCGCCGCTTCCGCTGCAGCCACTGCCAGGTCACTGGTGGCCACCCCGGGATCAGCATGCCGCCGTTCCCTGATTCCCGACCGCGTGAGAATCCATTCGGGATCACAACCGAGATGGGCCAGATCCGCATTGGTGACAACCCTCGGGGGAACCGCTGCCCCGAGGGAAATAAGACGAAAGCCAAGCGATTGACCGAATCGCGCGACACGAGGAGAGGTGAGAATGTCGGACATCGGACGCTCGCGCGGGAATAAAACCGAAAATGCATCCTACCCGCAGCGACTCAGACCCTCCAAGGGGATCGCCGCGGCTACTCTGCAGCCGCGGCCGCCCCTTCCGTATCACCAGTCGCTTCGGTCGCTTTGATCACCGACTCTCGCGTGAGGTGAATCTTGTTGAACTCGTCCTCTGACACAATGTAGTACCAGTCGGCAAAGCGGGCGTTGAGTTCCCGCACCCGTTTCTGGCCAGCGGCAACCTGTTCGTCGTAGGCCTCCTGCTTTCGCCGGTTCTCCCGCTCGACTTGGCGGCGGGCCTCAATCGCCTTCTGCATCGCCGCCTCAGCCTCATCCGCTTGCTTGAGCAGGTCGGCCGCCGACGGTTCGGCCGGCGAGTCAACCTTCTCCTGCTCCGCAGACTCATCCGACTTCGGAGCCTCGGCGGATGCTGCAGCCTCGTCAGGGCCAGACGTACCGCCCTCCTCTGGCAGCGCAGGCAGGGCAGCGAGGTCCGGCTTCTCCAGCAAGCCCTCGTTGAATCGCGTCATCACCAGCAGATAGCGAGCAGATGTCTCCGCCCCGAGATCACCAGCAGCAGCGCCCGCTCCCGACTCACCCGCCTCGTTGACGGTCGTCCCGGCACCGAACCGCAGCACGTACTCGACGCCATCCTTCATGCCAATCACAGTCTCTCCCTCGGTCGACAAGATCTCGCCCGAAGAAAGCGGCAGGAACCCGCGCTGCTGGAGCGAGGTGACTGCCTCGCGGTCCCCAGCAAAACTCTCTTCAGCCCGGAGGTCGGCGCTCAAGCCAGAAGGCTTCCGCGACACTTCAATGATCTGCAGGTCACCCAGGGCGTTCCGCAGATCGTTGAGGCGGGTGGCATCGACTTCCTCCGCTGGAGCCAGCGTCCGGATGGTCGGCTTGGCATCCTCGCCCCCCTGCTCCGGAAAAACCTCCAGTGTCGTCAGCGACCACGCGCTTTCCTTATCGTTATAGGCAAGCGCCATTCGCTCGCTCCGCTGGATGCGAACTTCCATCCGCCCCCCAGCCTCGACGGCTGCCAGCGTGTAGTTGTCGATGTCGACATGCCGCACGTCCCAGGGGGTCAGTTGCAACAGGTCTTTCTCAATCCAGTCTCCGAACTTCGTCGTGAACTTGGTGGTGTCGATCTCAACCCGATAGACCGGATCCTGGCCGGCCTTCCGAACAAACCGTAACTTTCGCCCACCGCCAGTTGGTCCCGGCTGCTTGTCTTCCTTCCCAATCACCAGCCGAGCCAGCTTGCTGCCTGAGGCATCCCGAATCTCAATCAGGCTGCCGATTCCGACCATGCCGGGCTCGAGCTTTTCCTGGTCAGGCTCGATCACTCCATATGTCTCATGCTCTGCCGGACTGGTGCTGACCACATCGAGGGCCTTCAGATCGACCAGTTCGGTCGCAGCAGATGCCAGGTGATCCTTGGCATCGGCAGGATAGTTCTGATGCGAGGGCAACACCCAGACGCCACCTGACTTGATGACCTTGAAGGGGTAGAGCGCCGACAACTCCTCGTCGTACCGAATGATCTCAAGACTTGCAGCCTTCTGGGAATCGGTCAGTTCCGGAAACAGCACCCGCTCTTCAGCTGACTTCACTTCCGAGGGCTTGAACCGCGGCTGCACCCACAAGCCAAGCAGCAACAGCACGGCACCAGCTGCCATAAAGGCAACTGTTCGCTGCAGGGCACCATCGGCTGCCCCAGTGTTCCCAGTTGGGCTCTCAAAGCTCATCGTGTATTTCTCCTCAAACTCTGCAGCTACCTGAGTCGTGACTTGGCCACGCCTTCCCGTTCCTGAGCCCGGCGACGGAAGAAGACGAAGAATGCAACCACCAACGGCGGAATTGGCGGCAGCATAACCGCCAGCCACTTCTGCCAGTCCTGCTCTCGACGAATGGTCGCTTCGAGAGCCCGCTCAACCTGTTCGATTTCCGCGTCCCGCTTCCGCTTCAGCCGCTCGAGTTTGGTATCGAGTCGCCGCTGGGCAAGACGCTGCCGACTGGCCAACTGCTGAACCGCCTGCATCGCTGCCTGCGGGTCCGCATTGCCGCCAGCCTCCATATCCTTGATCTTCTTTTCAAACTCACCGACTTCGTCCTGAAGTTCAGTATTGGCCTCACGTTCGGCCTTATCGAACTCAGCGATGTATTTCTGCCGCTGGGCATCGGCCATCTCCCGTGCTTCCGCAACGGTGTCCTCGATGCGGGCCAGGGTGCGGTGCTTCGGCTTCCGTTTTCGGATTTCCAGAAACCGCTCGTCGCCAGCCAGGGTGTCAAGCAGGTTGAGCACGAAGGTCACGTTATCGAAGTCGAGTCCGAAAACCTCGTCAGGCCGATTGCGCAGCCCAAAAATCTGCTGCCCCATCAGATCGATGTCAGCTACGACCACCGCTCGAACCGGTCGGCCGGCTGCGTTGGGTTCACCCTCGGTCTCTGTTGCTGCCGCTGCGGGGCGTTCCACCAATGCCGCCAGCACCATCGCCTGGCTGCCCGGCTTCTCAAAAATCCTGAGTTGCCGCATGTCGCCCCGATTCCCGAGAATCTGCTCAACCTCAATCGTCCCAGAACGCGTCCCAGTGGTTGCCAGCGGCACCCACTCAATATTCGCCTTCTCGTCCTTGGCAAGAGCGCCCGGAAAGGGAAAGAGCATTTCCTGGAGGCCGGCCGTGATCGGGCTGGCCTGATTGAAACTCTGCCCTCCTCCTTCAGTAGCAACCGCCCCCAGCTTCGCGTCAATGAAAACGAACTCGCTGGGAAGCTCCAGCTTTGGGTGCGGGTTGTAGTCTTGCCAGATAACAAAGGGAGAGGCTCCCATCTGTCCCATTTGCGGGCGACCGGCCGCCGCCGCCAGTTTCAGTCCGAGCACAGACCAGAGTTCGTTGAGGTCGCCCTTTGGTTGACTCTGTTGCTGGAACATGGCCATGGGGCCACCACCACCGCGGCGGGGCTGCGACGTTCCCGGCACATTGTTCATCAACACCGGCAACGGATCTTCGAAGATTGCGACCGGCTGCCCCGCCTTGACGGCTGCCACAAAGTTGGACATCTGCTCTGGCCCGAGGCTCGACGGCTGCACAGCAAGCAGCACGTCGTAGGCATCAGTGATGGGGGCAGACGGGTCGACCTGCACAACGTCGTACTGCTTTTCGAGTTCTTCCAAGACTGGCTGCCGAGGCTGCTGCTGCCCGGTGGCCATATCAAAGCCACCGAAGAGATCAGCATCCGTACTGACCACGCCGAGCCGCTTTCGCTTCTGCTCGGCTACCGTGCAGATGGAACGAATCAACTCGTACTCAACAGGCGTTCCCCGATCGAAAAAGGGAACGACCACTTTCTCCAGCCCAGAGGTGAACGCACAGCCCAGGAAAATGTCTTCGTCGCGGAAGGCGCCACGCTCTCGGGAAAGTACTGTCACCGGCTCAATGCCAAACTGCTGACTGGCGAGCGAGGCCGCCTCGGTCTTGGACTCCGTCTCGACGATTTCGACCTGCAGTTTGCCGCGACTGAGCCGCTGAAACTGTCGCAGCATATTGAGCAAGGTCAGGCGAGTCTGGGCATAGTCCTCCGGCACAGTCGGACTGACATAGGCGGTCACCTCAATTGGTCGACCAGCATCCAGATCTGCAAGCAAACCCTTGGTATCGGCGGACAAGGAACTGATCTGCTCTTCCGACAGATCCGCCCGCACATCGTAGGACCGCAGCATGAGCACAACGCCGAGTGCCGCCGCAGCCAGTCCACAGGTCCGCACCACATAGTGCGTGCCCATCCGGGCGCCATCCCGACGACCCGTCCAGTGGCGGCGACCAATCAGCACCATCGAAACGTAGAGGCAGACAACCACAATGCCAAAGAAGTAGGCCACCCCCGACAGGCTGACAATGCCGCGACCAAAATCGAGAAAGTTTTCCGCCAGGCTCCATGAACGGACGAGTGTTGCCGCCTTCGGCCCCATCACGCTGCTCGCCTGATCGGCAACAACCAGCGGTGCATTGAGCACGAGGCCAAGAATAAACGACACCGTCAGATTGCTGGTGAGGAAACTGGCCACCATGCCAATCGCCAACATCGCCAAGCCGACAAACCAGAAGCCGAAATAGTTGGTGAGAAACAGGCCCGCGTCCGGCGTCCCCCAGCCAAGCAGAATGATCAGATTGCAGATGCACGAGAACATTAGAGCCACGGTGTAGATACCGACTGCCGAGAGATACTTGCCAACCACCACCTCAAGGTCACTGGCAGGAATGGTTAGGATCAGTTCGTCCGTTCCCTGCCGCCGCTCGTCGGCCCAGACGCTCATCGTGATCGCCGGCACAAAGACCAGCAGAATGTAGGGCAGGTACCGATTGAGCTGGTCGAGGTTGGCCAGATTGGAGTTGAAGAACTCCGGGGGCCAAAACGCAGCCAACGACCCGAGCAGGACGAAAACACAAATGAAGACGTAGCCGGTCGGATTGGCGAAGTACGAAACAAAGTTCCGCTTGAAGACTGCGTCGAGCACGTGCCACTTCATGTCAGGTTCATCCTTCGTTGCGACTGTTTGGTGAGGTGAAGTGTTCGGAAAATGATATTCGAGGAGGGCAACGCCTGGAGGCTGCTGGAGCCTCTCAGGCCGCGGCCGCCACCGTCTGGGGATGGCTGCGGCCTGCCAGGCAGGCAGTGCAGGCAGTCTTCGTCATGATGCCCTAGTCAGTTCGTAGAACCGCTCATCGAGCCCTTGCCCATTCGCGATCAGTTCCGCTGGCGTGCCGTCAAATCGAATTCGTCCTTCGGCAATCAGCACGACCCGGTCAGCCATCGCCTCCACTTCCTGCAGGATGTGGGTGGAGAGCAGAACGGTTTTGTCCTGCCCAAGGCGACGAATGGTTTCCCGAACCTCGCGGATCTGGTTGGGATCGAGGCCGCTGGTCGGCTCATCAAGAATGAGCACATCGGGTTCATGCAGCAGAACCTGAGCCATCCCAACCCGCTGCCGGTAGCCCTTTGACAGCTTGCCGATCGCCTTGCCGATCACACTGCCAAGCTCACACTGTTTGATAACAGCCTCAATCCGCTCGTTGCGGTAGGGCGGCTTGAGCCCGCGGGCATCGGCGAAAAACTCAAGCAAGCTCCGAGGCGTCATGTCGGGATAGAGCGGCCCGTTCTCCGGCAGGTAGCCCAGATGAGCCGCCGCCTTGAGCCGATCGGTCGACATGTCGTACCCCGCCAGCAGGGCCCGGCCAGCTGACGGCGCCAGATACCCGGTGAGCATCTTCATCGTGGTGCTCTTGCCCGCACCATTGGGCCCGAGGAAGGCGACAATCTCGCCTCGAGGCACCTTGAAGGAGATGTTCTCCGCAGCGATGAAACTACCGTAGTACTTGCAGAGGCCGTCAGCTTCGATCATGGCTGGCGGAGATGTGCCTGCCTGGGCTGACGGAGCGGCCGAATCAGTCATGAATACTTCAAACTAACGTCAGGGGGGGAAACCGGGACT
>JBDQOY010000115.1:0-3434 GCA_040260935.1 Pirellulales bacterium | reverse complement strand
GCATACCACCGTTCGCCGGACGACCTGAGGCAGCAACCGACTTTTGCCGTCGCCCGACTGCCAGCCGGTTTCCGCAGATCCCAATCGCAGGTAGGCTGTCAGGCTGGTTTGCTGACATGCCCCTCGCGAGGCGTTTGCCATGAACGGCACCCCCCTGCTTGATCCACTGGCCTGCCGCACCCGCCAACAACGCGTGCTCGCCTGGATGCATCAGGCTGATCTTGAGCTGGCGATTCTGGTCAGCTCCGAGTCGATCGAATATCTGACCGGCTTCCGCTGGGACATGCGGTTCTCTCCCGTCGCGGCCCTGCGGGCGGATGGCACCATGCTGCTGATCTGCCCCGACAAGCCCGTCGAGTCGACCGCACTCGATGAGGTGCTGACCTACACTGCAAAGTGGCAATCGACGCTGCGAAATGACCAGCGAGAAGCTTCGGCCGCTGTCCTCGGAACATGGCTCGCCAGCAGCACCAACCCGCGACGGATCGGCGTTGAGTTCTCCTGGTGTCCGCCGCACGTCAGCCGTCTCTGCCCCACGGCCACCCTCGTCGATCTGGAGCCAGAACTGCTCCGGCTGCGGCGGAAGAAAGATCCCGATGAACTGGCACAGCTACGGCGGGCGATCGCTGCCACTGGGGCAATGTACGATCGCGCCCGGCAGATCATCCGGCCAGGGCTGACTGAGTTGGAGATGTTTTCCGCACTCCAGGAGGCCGCTGTCGCAACCTGCGGCGAAATGCTGACCGGAACCGGCAACGACTATGCCAGCGGAGTCCGCGGCGGCCCGCCCCGCGACCGTCACTGCGAGGCCGGAGAGTTGTATATTCTCGACCTTGGACCGGCGTACCGCGGCTACTTTGCTGACAACGCCCGGACGCTTGCCGTCGATGGTCAGCCAACAGATGACCAACTGGCGGCCTGGCAGCATGTCTGTGCGGCCTTGAAACGTGTCGAGCAACACGGCCGCGCGGGAGCCCGCTGCCAGGAAATCTACGCCACCGTGAAGGAATGGCTCGACGCTGCGCCGGTCGGCAACTGGACGAGCCATCTCGGACACGGCATCGGCCTCTCGGTCCACGAAACGCCACACCTCAATCCCAACTGGGACGACGTCCTCGAAGTTGGCGACATTATCGCCGTCGAGCCGGCACTCTACGCCCCTGAATTACGCTGTGGCATGCGGATCGAAAACGACTACCTCGTCACCGAGACAGGGCTTGAACTGCTCAGCCCGTTCCCCCTGGAACTCGTCAGCGGCTAACCCCCGGTCTCTCACCCAAAAAACCACCGTGGTTTTCGCCGATGGGGCCAACGAGGTACATTCTGGGGCAGTTGCGACCTCTGTCTCGAAAGGAAACTGATGACTGCTGCCGACACCCTTCCAGCATCCCCCTGGCATCGTCTCGCGGCCGACGTGCTTTCCGGCAGACCACTCACTCGCGACGAGGCTGGCTCGATTCTAGCCTCCTCCGACACGGAACTCCTCGACCTGCTGGCCGCCAGCTATCGGGTTCGTCATCACTTCTTTGGCAACACCGTGCAGTTGTTCTTCCTGATGAATGCCAAAAGTGGCCTCTGCCCGGAAGACTGCGGCTATTGCTCTCAGTCCAAGGTGTCCGAGGCCGAGATCCCGCGGTACAACCTGCTGTCAGCACCAAAGTTATTGGAGGCCGCCAAACTCGCCGCCGAGCGGCAGTCGAAGACGTTCTGCATCGTCATCTCCGCCCGAGGCCCTTCGGAGCGGGAAATCGACTTCGTCTGCTCCGTCGTGCCTCAGATCAAACAACAGTACGACCTCAACGTCTGTGCCTGCCTCGGTCTGCTCTCACCAGAACAGGCCACCCGCCTGGCGGCGGCGGGCGTTGACAAGGTCAACCACAACCTCAATACCGGTGAGTCCTACTATGGCGAGGTCTGCACCACGCATACCTATGCCGACCGCATGGCCACCCTGGAAGCCTGCCGATCAGCCGGACTGCAGCTGTGCAGCGGTGGCATCATGGGCATGGGTGAGACAGCCGACGACCTGGTGGACATGGCCTTCGCGCTCCGGGAACTGGCGGTGGAATCGATTCCACTCAATTTCCTCAACGCGATTGATGGAACGCCGCTGGAACGCACCAATCAGCTGAGCCCCCGGGACTGCCTGCGGGGCTTGGCGATGATGCGGCTGGTCAACCCAGCTGCTGAGATCCGCATCGCTGGCGGCCGCGAGATCCACCTTGGGAGCCTCCAGCCACTCGGCCTTTATCCAGCCAATTCAATCTTCGTGGGAGACTACCTCACCACCGAGGGCCAACTGCCGGAGGCTGACTACAAGATGATCGAAGAGTTAGGCTTCACCGTCACCCGTGGCTCGGAGGCCGCTGAACCCCTCCCGACACTTGAGGGGAGTGCGAACTGAGGACCCACTGCTGCCATCGAAGCAGCGGCTTGGCGTCAACCAGAAAAATCCTAGCCGGCTTGCTTGCCTACTCAGGCGTATCACCGAGCGACATCAACAGTTCTGCCATCTCGCCTGCGGCGTGGGTCAGGTTCTGTCGCCGGGCCTCTTCGATGCCCTCGCGAAGGGCCCGCCGGGCGTCGTCAGTCCGCTCGTACTTTGCCAGGTGCTGGGCTGCCATCTGGTAGGCAGGCACGTAGGACGGCTCACCACGGGCCAATTCCTGCAACAGATCGATGGCGGCCTCCCATTCACCGTCAGCCTCCATCAAAAGCGCGAGGCTGTAGCGGAGGAAGACATCGTCCGGCTCATCCTTGAGCATCAGTTCAATCTTCTGCCGACGGGAACTGGTCATCTGCGTGCTCTCGGGTTCTCTCTGCTTGCCTTGCCAGCGGGCCCACGACGGCCGTACCAAACCGCCAATGGGCTTTCAGACACCGGCAATGGGATCCAGGCCGTGAGCAGCCTCCCAGGCCGCAATCGCGTCGGTTTGCTGCATCGACAGTGAGATGTTGTCGAGCCCCTCAAGCAGGCACCGCTGCCGGAAGGGCTCCACTTCAAAGCAGCGAGAAAAGCCCTGACCGTCGGTCAGGCTGCAGTCATGCAGGTTGACGGTGAGCCGATACGCCCCCGCAGCCGCTGCGGCCGCTACTGCCCGACGGAACAATTCATCGACGTCCTCCTCCGCAAGCCGAATCGGCAGGATGCCGTTAGAAAAGCAGTTGGAGTAGAAGATGTCGGCAAATGTCGGGGCGATCACCACCCGGAAGCCATAGTCAGCCAACGCCCACGGTGCGTGCTCGCGGCTTGAACCGCAGCCGAAATTCCGCCGAGCCAGGAGAATCGTCGCTCCCTCGGCCTCTGGACGATTCAGCTCAAACGCCGGGTTGGCAGTGCCATCTTCCTGAAATCGCCAGTCATTGAAGAGAAACTGACCAAAGCCGGTCCGCTCAATCCGCTTGAGAAACTGCTTGGGAATGATCTGGTCGGT
>JBDQOY010000009.1:0-5139 GCA_040260935.1 Pirellulales bacterium | reverse complement strand
TCACTGGATAATCTGGCTGACCTGACGCTGACCGTGTCCCTCTTGGTGGCGGTCTTCGGGTACCCACTCGACTTTGCCCTGTCGCATTTTGTTCCCGGAACGGCGATCGGGGTGATCGTTGGCGATCTGCTCTTCACCTGGATGGCATTTCGGCTGGCACGGCGTACCGGTCGCACGGACATTACTGCCATGCCGCTGGGTCTCGACACCCCCAGTACCTTTGGCATGGTGTTTTTCGTGATTGGCCCCGCCTACGCCGAGGCGGTCGCCCACGGACTGGCCGAGCCCGAGGCCGCCCGTCAGGCCTGGCACATCGGCATGTGCAGCATCGTGGCCAGCGGCATCTTCAAACTCAGCGCGGCCCCACTGGCCTCACTGATTCGCCGGCTTGTGCCTCGAGCCGCTCTGCTGGGCAGCCTTGCCGCAATTGCCCTGGCACTGATTAGCTTCCTACCCTTCCTCGAGGTGCTGACCCAGCCGCTCGTCGGCCTCGTCTCGCTGGGAATCGTGCTGGCGAGCCTGACCGCCAGGGTGCCACTGCCCGGCCGCCTCCCCGGGGCGCTCGCCGCGCTCCTGATCGGCGGCGGGATCGCAGCTGCTGCCACGACCTTCGGCTGGCTCCCCACCGGCGACACGCACGCCAGTTTTGTCCCGACTGCTGCCCTTTGGCCGACTGGCTGGCTGGACGTGTTCGATCTGTCCTGGCTCGAGGCCTGGCCCCTGACTGTCAAGTATCTGCCCATCGTCATCCCCTTTGCCCTCGGCACCGTGGTTGGCGGCATCGACTGCACGGAAAGCGCCGCCGCGGCAGGTGATGAATTTGACACCCGCCGGATCATCGCCGTGGAAGGCTTCGCGACCGTTGTGGCCGGACTCTGCGGCGGCGTGATTCAGTCCACCCCGTACATTGGCCATCCCGCCTACAAGTCGATGGGCGGCCGGGCTGGCTACACGCTGGCCACAGCGATCGTCATTGGCCTCGCCGGCCTGACCGGCTCATTCGCCCTGCTCTATGCGTGGATCCCAGGCCCCGCCATCCTGCCGATCCTGATCTTCATTGGCTTGGAGATCTCCGCCCAAAGTTTTCAGGCTACGCCGCCGCGGCACTATCCCGCAGTTGCCATCGCCTGCGTCCCTGCCCTGGCGGCGTTGGTCGTCATTCAAACCGATAAGCTGCTCGCTGCGGGTGCGACACCCACTGCGGCCCTTGCCAATGAGCTGTTCAGCATGCGACTCCTCGCGTCGGGCTTCATTGTGACCAGCCTGCTCTGGGCCGGACTCACCGCTGCTCTGATCGACCGTCGGCTCGGTGTTGCAGCGGGGTGGTGCCTTCTGGCAGCCGGTCTGACACTCTTTGGTGTGATTCACTCACCCTTTGCCGATGGCCGGCTCTTCTGGCCGTGGTCGCTCGGCGACCTGCCGGCCGCAGCGGAAGGCCGTGGGCCGTTTGACCTGGCTTCTGCCTATCTGGTCCTCGCTGCCATGTTCGCCGCCTGGGGACAGTGGCTCACGAGCCGACCGGCTCATTCAAGGCCATAGGCCCCTGCCACGGGCACACTGCTTGGCGCCCCACCGATTGCCGAAGTGCCTGCGGCTGATGTTCCGAGCCCGCCACCATTGCCGGCGAACTGGGTCCCCGAGAGGAAGCGGGGTTCAATTGCAAAGGTGACGCCGACGTTCTGACGGCTGAAGTCGACATTGAAGCCAAAGCTCATCAGGAACGACTCCCCGATCCGCACGAGTTGGAACCGCTGACCGATGTTCCGTCCGGTGAGATCGACCGAGGACCCAAACGAACTCGCCCACTTGGGACTCATCCGATAGGTATACGAGCCGGTCAAGACGCTGGCCGAGATCGGGCCGCCGAATGACTGGTAGCCCATGTAGACGCTGCCCCGGGCCGAGCGATTCAGCAAAGCGCCAACCGTGTAGAGCTGCTGGCCACCCGCAAAGAAATCGACGTCGGCGGTAGACAATACCGTGGTGCGGTCACCAATGTGCCAGCGAAAGTCGTACTGCCACAGGCCGAGCACCTGCCCAAAGTTCTGGCTGGTGGTGGGGAAAAACTCGCCGTCAATATCGAGCACGATCCAGTCAACAATCCGCCGGTCGCCATACGGCCCCCGCTTGGTCTGCCACCGCTGCCGGGCACCGACCCGGAAGGCGGTCAGGTCATTGACCAGTTCAGACGGCCCGGTCACCCATCCGCCGATGCCCCGGCGGATGGCATAGGTCCGTGGGTCGTACTTGTTGTCGGGCCCGAAGATGAACGGGGGTGGTAGCCGGTACAACGGATCGCCAGGGTTCTGCGGCGCGTTGAAATCGAAGAACGGAATATTGCGACGATACTGATTGATCGTATCGTCGTCGATCTGATCGTAGAGTGGGAACTGGTCATAGCTTTGGGTGGCATCGGCATAAGAAAACTCGGCCTCAAAGACCACCTTGTGGGCCAGGCCATGGAGGTTCCAGAGGCGACTTTCCACGGCATTGTTGGCTGTCCACATCGGCAGGCTGGACCGAATTCCGACCTGGCCATAGGCCCGATCGATCGGTTGTTGATTGAGGTCTTGCCCCCAGTGCCCCAGTTCCCCAAGGGCATACGGCACCAGTTTGACAGGCCCTGCCTGAAAGGGCAGGTCGATCTCCTGCCGGGTGACCAGCCGCTCACCGATAACGTTGTTCTCATACGGCAGCAGCGTCCAGATATTTCGGCCAGCCTGATTCTGCGGAAGTCGGCCACTTCCCGGAAAGATCGGCGGTGGCTGAGGTTCACTCTGCCGCACATAGCTGATGCTGGAATGCTCGTACCAACTCAGGGCATCGCGGACGAGCGGCTGGGCAATCCAGTGGTGGTCAAGTCGGGGCCACCACTCACTCTGCGTGAAGAAGGGGTCAACCCGAAGGCTGGTCAGCAGCCGTAACTGACGATTGTCCGTTGGTCGCCTGAGGTCGAACCAGGTGCGTTGCTCGTAGCCTTCTTCCCATTCCGACTCGTAGTATTCCTCCAAGAAATTGAAATCGCTGATCCAGCCCGCCGCCCCGCGTGCCTGCCAGCCCCCCAGGAGATCCTGCCGATGCCGCCAGAAGGCGCGGCCGCGAAAGGCGTCGGGATAGTTGGAATAGATGAAGTCGTTGCGTTCGAGGCCGAGTTTGTCGATGCCGTGATCGACGACGAACCAGGCATCCGCGATCCCGTTGGCCGGCGTGGCCAGGCCAAGGAATTGCGGACGGTTGTAGAGCAACGACGTCCCCAGGCCGGGGCCGCGGAGGCTGAGGTAGTCGGCGTTGAAGTCCCAGTCGATACCCTGGGGCGCCTGACGGATGCCAAGCACCTGAAACACATCCCAACTGGTTAGCACCTGCGTTCCGAAGATCTGGTCATTCTTCACCTTCAAGTCGTTGATGTAGAAAGTTGGTTTGCGAGCGTTGGTTGCCAGCACCGGCCACCAAAGCACCGGCACTCCGCCGAGCGTAACCGTATTGCCCCGACTGGTGACAAACTGCTGATGCTCCACCGCCGGCTCGCCGGTTATTGGATCGATCAGCGGCATACCGAAGGGGCCAGGCACCGGCAGCTGTTCGTCCGTCAGCGTGAGCTCTCGGGTGCGGAACTCCCAGGTTGGCACACCCATCCGGCTGGTTGTCAGACCCGCCCGCTCGGCAACGAACCGGCTGCGATCCACCTGACGCAGCACATCGGCCCGCAGGCGAATCAGCCCGGCGTAGCTCTCAACCGGCGTCAGAACCGAAGCCCCTGTAATCACACCACTGGAGCGGGGCACGTCATAGAACATGCTCACCGCCTCGATCACCCGCTGCCCCTGCCGAAAGACAACATTGCCCTCCATATAGAGTTCCAACGGCGTGTCGGCTGCCTGGCCAGCCTCGCCAGCCAAGTCGGGCTGCCGTTCACTCCGCGTCCAGATCACCATGCGGTCAGCAGAGATATCGAGGGGGCCGGCTGGGTCGACACCGTCAACGACGAGATTGATGCCGGAGGTAATCACGGCAATCCACTCAGCGCCCGATGGACTTGGGAACCATTGCACTGCCAGGGGCAGGCTCGAGCGGGGGAAGGCCCGCAGCCGGCGGCCACTCATGACCGGCTGGGTCACCGGTGCGCCCGCGGTGCCGAATTCAGCAAACTGCGCGGGAACGATACCCCCGGGTTCCTCGACGTCCGCGGCTGATGCCTCAATCGTCACCGGAGTTGTCGCCGCCACCAAAGTGATTTCACCTGTCGCCGCCGGCGGCACCGACGCCGGTGCCTCATAGATGGCGGGCTTCTTTCCCGCCGACACAACGCTGGCAAAGTCAAGCTGCGGATCTCGAATCACCCAGAACCGCCCCGCCCAGCGGTCATCCCGCACGACCGCCCGCTGTTCATCCGCAGCCGTTGCTGCAGGCGCGGACTCAACCCGGACATTCCCGGCCATACGGACCAGCACGCTCCGCAGGGGTGGGGCCTGGGAATCGTCCCCAACGGCCGGCGTCTCCGAAGACTGCTCCAGCCAGACCACCGCCTCGTGCGCCCGAGCGATCGTCGCCCCCTGACTGATGGTGACACCTCCGGTGAGATGCCAGACGTCATAGGAACCCTCCGTCCAGCGAGCTGCCTGAGTCGCTTCGACTCGCAACACCTCCCGTGGGTTGGCCGCCGGCACCTCAATCTGACCAGCCTCAGCAATCGTCGCGGCCAGCCCACGGATCGGTAGGCTGGCCAGCCCACCAGCGGTAGCCTGCGTATCAGGTGACGCAGCCACTACCTGCCGTCGAGTCACTCCCCCGACCAGCAGCAGCAGCAGACAGAACGCGACCGCTCCTCCTCGGGCGCGGAGCCCGGCAGGCCGACTGGTTCTTGCAACGATCCTCGCCACGCACCGGGGCGGTCCCGGTCCGAGGTGACGATCGCCGGAACGATCACTCAAAAAATGTCTGGTTTGCACGCGCACCCGCATTCGCCGAGACCATGCTGGCCCGTCCGGCTGAGGGAACTAGGCTTGACGCGGGACTATAAGGACGGCCTAAAATGGCGGTCAAGGCGTTGCCCCGGCGCAGAAAGGCCACCGGAAGCAACGCGGTGCCTTTGGGTAAACTGGGCAGGACGCCTCCACCTCAAGAAAGCCCGGAATGCCC
>JBDQOY010000114.1:0-4562 GCA_040260935.1 Pirellulales bacterium | reverse complement strand
GTGGCAAGGGTGCCTTTGCTCTTGGACTGCTGGACGGCCTGGGGGTACCCTCCTGCCGCGATTCTCGCCAACGACCGAAAATCTCCCCGAGTTTGTCGAAAGAAACCACCGCAATGCCACGCTGCTCATTGACTCGCGTCATCCCCGTTCTCTGCCCGCCCATGCAGCCCTTGATCGCCGGGATGGTGGTTGGTCTTGGGCTGGTGATGGTCGGGTGCGCTGGGCCGCTGCCGTGGAAGGATGCCAGCCAGATCGCCCTTGAACGCGAACGGTACGGGCTGACGGCTGATCAGCGAATCAGGGAACTGCGGCAGCAGGCCAAGGCGGCCCACGACGAGTCGCTTCAGGAACAGGCTGGTTACAGCAATGAACTCGCCCGGGCGATGCTGTCCGAGCATGACCCCCGGGTACGTGCGGAAATGCTGACGCTGGCGGCAGGATTTGACGATCCAGCAGCTCAGGCGATCTGCGTCGGCGGGCTCGATGACCCAGATGCGATGGTGCGGACTGCAGCCTGTGATGCCTGGGTACAAATCGGTGGGGCGGAGGCGGTGCGGCACCTAGCCCACCGGTTTCGGAGTGATGATGACATCGATGTTCGCATTTACGCCGTTCGCAGCCTCGGGAGCCTCGGGGACGAGGCCGCAGTCCCCGCGCTCGCGGAGGCACTCGAAGCCCCGGACCCTGCCGTGCAGTACCGGGCAGTGGCCTCGTTGAAAGAGGTGAGCGGTCGCGATTTTGGCAATGACGTCAACGTCTGGCGGGAATGGGCTGCTGATCCCGAGGCGGTTGGGCAGACCTGGTCGCTGGCCGAGACCTGGCGGCGACTCTTCTAAGTCGAGCCGCTCACCGAGCAGAAAGCCGCCAGGGTTTTCCTGGCTTCTGTGGTCCGCTTGAAACTCATCGGGGAAGTCTGGTTGGGAAAGGTGTGCCGGTTCTTTGGCTGACCGTCCGGCGGCCATGATCCTTCCGGCAGCCGGCCGATATCTCAGAGGTTGCATGCAGAGGAGTCCGAAGAATGCTTCGGCCTGCATGTCCCCCCCTCGTGTCCTCCGGTTGCCGTGCTTCATTCCTCGCCTGACTCTGGTGCCACGCGCCACTCGAATGGTTCCCAGGGCGTGGTTCGTCGGCTCGTGAATGGGAGGCTGGGGCTACTGTTACTGGCTCTGGGGGGGCTCGTGGCCTCAATGTCGCCAGGCTTCACGGCGTCTCCACGCTCGGCTCGATTTCTCGACCGCTTCATGCGGGCAGCGGAGCCTGAGCCCCAGCTGATTGCAGTGCCAGCCCCGGCACCACCGACGGCCCGCGAGCAGGCGGCCCTGCGGCAGCAGCTTGCCGGTGTGCCTGCCGTTGTGGAAGAGGCGGCACCTCCAGCCGAGCCACTGCCAGCGTGGGCTACCGACTGGGCGACAATCGGTCGGTTCGCTGATGCGGCACAGGCCGTTGGAACGCACCTGCTGCGAACGGCGATCGACTCAGAGTACGTCCTCGGAGATGAGCCCCTGTTTGGGACGATTGTCGAGCAGGGTGAGGCCGCCAGAAGCGAACAGGCTGGCACGATTCAGGCGGTGTCCCGTGCGGGCGAAGGTGGTCGGGTTCCGGTGTTTCAGGCAGGCACCAGTTCCAATCCGTATGCAAGTAAGAAACCGATCGGCCCACCGCCTCCGAAATCGGAACGTCTGGACAGGCTGCGGGTTCGGATTGCCCAGACGCTCGCGACCTATCAACGCCGGCCGCACAATACATCGCAGCACAGTCCCTGGGAAATCATGCACGGGTTTGTGGGCTTTGGGATTCCGACCAAGATCCGGGCCGGCGGACCTCGCGGCGAACTGATCAACGCCATCGGCTGGATGAATTCGGGAGGACGGTGCCGCGGTCAGGTGATGCTGACCGTTCGCGAGGGGCGTCCTCACGCACTCTATGGGGTTGGTCTGCAAGGGCACTCCGCGCAATACCTGGCGATCCTCGCGCAGTGCCGTGTGTCTGCCAAGTCGCCGATCCTGCTGGGTGATCAGGGGTTCACGGTGGCAGACCTCATTGAGGATGAAAAGCTCAACTGCCGGTCCGGAACCGAGTTAACCTTCGCCCTGATCAGTCTGGCCCATTACCTGCCCACCGATGCCACCTGGCGGGCGAGCGATGGCCAGCCGTGGTCACTGGAGCGACTGATGCGGGAAGAACTCGTTCAGCCGATTCGGACGGCACCCTGCGGCGGCACGCACCGCATTTTTGGCCTCGCCTACGGCTGTCAGCGGCGGCTCAAGGCAACTGGCCAACTCGACGGCGTCTATGCCCGGGCCGATAAATACGTTCGGGACTATCAGTCGCTGATGCTCCGCCGGCTTCAGAATAGAGACGGCTCATTTAGTACCGAATGGTTTAAGTACCCGGCCGACCGTGATGACGATGTCGACCGCAAGGTGCAGACCACAGGCCATATGCTCGAACTGCTGGTGGCCTCGCTCGATCAGGAGCAACTGTACCAAGGGCGAATCATTGCCGCAGCCGAGTTCCTCGCCCGGGCCCTGGCCCGCGAGCCGCAGCGGAACTGGAAAGATGGCCCCATGGGCCACGCCCTGCACGCCCTCTCGATCTATCAGGAACGGGTTTGGGGTGTGGTGATGCCGGGCAACGTCGTCGCCTTTACCGGTCCGATGAAGGCAGCCGACACCCTGGTGGCTGAGCGGCCCGATCAGGAAATCCGTCAGGCCGCCACGCCGGACGACGAAGAGCTCCGGCGGTAAGCACCCATTCTTGAACCCCCGCCCGGCGGGACGTACCTTGAGGGTGTCGTGGGTCCGTGTGAAGCGGGCCTTCCCCAGGTTCCGCAGTCAGCCGGCCGCCATGAGTACGCTCGTTCTATCCCCGCAATTGGTGCAGCTGCTGGAAGCCGCCTCGGGGCTCGTTGAGGCCACCACGTCGTCGGCGTTGCTCCTGGTGGTCGAGCAACGGCACGATTGGGCAAAACTGCGGGACCTGCTCGGCACACAGACGGTCCTGATTGCTTCTGATGACGAGGCTCATCTGGCAGGGGTTGCGGATCACGGCCTTGAGCGGGTGCTGCTCGATATTGCCGGTCTCCCAGTGCACGAACGCTTGACCCAGGCTCTGCTTGAGTGTGTGGCGGATGACAAGATCTCGCCCGAGGCGCAGGTGGTGGCGGTCTACAGCGGGTTTGAGGCCGGTGTTGTCGACTCGGTCAGTGTCCTTCGGCTGAAGGAGCATCTCGGGCAGCTGACCAGCCGCGATCTGCGGAGCCTGGAAACGAAAGTGCCGCTTGAGACACTCAAGCAGGTCGTTGACCTCGCCGTTGAAATCGGTCGGGAGGGGCGTGAAGGCAAGCCCGTGGGCACCCTCTTTGTGGTCGGTGATGCCCGGAAGGTGATTCAGTCGAGCCATTCCACCGGGTTTGATCCGGTGCGTGGCTACAACCGTGGCGAACGCAAACTGAGTGATCCCCGTGTCCGGGAAGGACTCAAAGAGATCGCCCAACTCGACGGTGCCTTTGTGGTCAGTGCTGACGGCACCATCGAGGCGGCCGCTCGGTACATCGATGCCTCTGCCGAAAGCGTCTCGGTGGCGAAGGGCCTGGGGGCCCGCCACTGGGCGGCAGCAGCCATTACCCGCCGCACCCGCTGCGTCGCGGTTGCTGTCAGTGAGACCAGTGGCACCGTGCGGATCTTCCAAAACGGTGAAGTCGTGCTTCGCATTGAACCGTTTCGCCGGGCGATGAAGTGGAAAGACTTTGAGTACGAGCCGCCGAGTAGCGACTAGCCTCTCTGCCGGCGGGCGACCCGTTCGTGGCTTTAGGGCAGTCGATTTGACCGCTCTGGCCTGTGCCTGAGTATGCTGTGCGGCACGCATTGATGGCCACTTCCTGCTCCACCACCGCTGTTGATCTCTCCGGCAAGACCGTGTGGGTGATCGATCTGTTTTCGCGGATCTATCAACTGTTCCATGCGCTGCCGGAGATGACGGCTCCCGACGGCACCCCGGTTTCGGCGGTCTTTGGTCTGACCCGTGATCTGCTCGACATCATCGAAACAAAGCAGCCCGACTATCTGCTGTGTGGCTCGGACGCCCCCGGTCCCACGTTTCGCCACGACGAGTTCGCCGACTACAAGGCAACGCGGGCAGAGATGCCAGCCGATCTTGTGCCCCAGTTGCCACTGATTCGCCGGCTGTTGGAGCTCGTGGGGGTTCCCTGCCTGGAACTGGCCGGCTTTGAGGCCGACGACATCCTGGCCACGCTGGCGCACCAGACTGCTGCTGCCGGCGGTGACTGCGTGCTGGTGACCTCGGACAAAGATGCCCGGCAACTGCTCGGCCCGCATGTCCGCCTGCTCAATCTACGGAACAATGCCCGGTACACCCGGCACGTTATCGACGGCATCCCCGACAAGCGCCAGAAAGTCAACAACCTGATCGGGACGAATGCCCCACTCGGCAAGCAACTCAGGCTCACCCAGCAGGGCATTGTTCCGTAGATTGAGCAGGCGGACATGCGGGCCGAGCAGTTGCCGGGCATCTTTGTCCGAGGTCACCAGCACGCAGTCACC
>JBDQOY010000113.1:0-3843 GCA_040260935.1 Pirellulales bacterium | reverse complement strand
CCGCCGGTGGTGCTGACCCAACGGCGAGCCTTGTTGATGCATTTACTCGCGCGGCAGGGGGTGCCAACCTCATTCAGATCGGTATGGCAGCGGACCTGCCGTTGGCTGCAGCACTTGACCATTTCGACCTGGTGCCGCGGCGGTGCGCCGACACGGGCCGCCTGCTCCCTCGGTAACGGGAAGAACTTTGCGGGGAACTCGTCGGCAGCTTTGGCCGGGCGTGGGTTCCAGGCGGGGGAGGGGGATCCCGGTAGACCCGGCTTCGTTGCGAGCACTACACTCCGAAGGTCTAGGCCGACGGAAGTCGGTCCATTCCCCATCGAATTCACCAGCGTTCCCCAGAAAACCTGTCCATGACCAAACCTGCTGATCAGTCCCGAATGGATCGCATCGTCTCCCTGGCAAAGCGACGCGGCTTCATTTTTCAGTCGAGTGAGATCTACGGCGGCCTCAACGGCTTCTGGGATTACGGTCCCCTGGGCGTGGCGTTGAAGCGAAACCTGAAAGAGTGCTGGTGGCAGGACATGGTGGCCGGTCATGACGAACTGGCCACGCTAACCGGGGCGCCGTCACCGTATGAGATGACCGGCCTTGACTGCACGATCATCATGCATCCGCAGGTCTGGAAATGTTCCGGCCACTTCGATCTGTTCCACGACTGGATGGTTGACTGTCGGGAATCGAAGCGACGCTATCGGTATGACCACCTGCAGGGCCGGTGGGCCAGTTATCGCGACAAGAAGATCTTCGTGACCACGGATGTGTCGGGTGACGACGCGGCCGCTGATCTGCTGGGCCGGGCCCAGAAGTTCTTCAAACTGCGGGCCAAGCAGGTGGAGGAGATCGTGTGGTCCGGCGAGGTGGTGCCCCTAGCCGGCACGACACCAACTGAGGCGATTCCGCTGGCCGAGGCTCTGGCGCCGGATGCCAGCGAGCCGGGGACGCTGACCGAGCCCCGCGAATTCAATCTGATGTTTGAAACCCGTATCGGTGCCCTGGCCGGGGATGATGATGACCGGGCCTTTCTGCGGCCGGAGACGGCCCAGGGTATCTTCGTCAACTTCAAAAACGTGCTCGATACCTCACGGGTGCGGGTACCGTTTGGGATCGGCCAGATCGGCAAGAGTTTTCGCAATGAGATCACGCCCCGCAACTTCACCTTCCGGTCCCGGGAGTTTGAGCAGATGGAGATTGAATTCTTCTGCCGCCCGGATGACTCACGGGCCTGGTACCAGTTCTGGCGGGATCGCCGCTGGCGGTGGTATCTTGATCTGGGCCTGACCGAGGGGAGGCTCCAACTGCGGGAGCATCATGCGGCAGAGCTTGCCCACTATTCCTGCGGAACAGCCGACATTGAGTATGCGTTTCCCTTCCTTGCTGATGGGGAATATGGCGAACTCGAAGGGATTGCCCACCGGGGTGATTTCGACCTCCGCAGCCACATGGAGGGCAAGCTGGTTCGTCAGGATGGCGAACTGGTGCTCGAAACCGGTCCCGACGGCAAGCCGCGGCACCGGGGAAGCGGCCGCGATCTGTCGTACTTTGACGATGTCACCCGCGAGCGGTTCGTGCCGCATGTCATTGAGCCGTCGGCTGGTGCTGACCGGGCGGTGCTGGCCTTCCTCTGCGATGCCTACCATGAGGACAACGTGCCGGACGAAAATGGCAAGCCGCGGGAACGCACCGTCCTCAAACTGCATCCCCGGCTGGCCCCCCTGAAGGCGGCGATTCTGCCGTTGGTGAAGAAGGATGGCATGCCGGAGGTGGCGATTGATCTGTACAAGCGGCTCAAGAAGCGGATGCCTTGCATGTATGACGCCAAGGGATCGGTTGGCCGTCGCTATGCGCGACAGGACGAGGCGGGCACGCCTTGGTGTCTGACGATTGACGGCCAGACGATGACCGACAGCACCGTGACCCTTCGCGATCGCGACTCCCTCTCCCAGGAGCGGGTGCCGATTGAGGAGTGCGTTGATCTCCTGACTGAGCGGCTGCAATGAAACCAGCACTGTCTACTGTCTGCTCCCTCGACGCACCGCTGGAAACCATTCTGGAAGAGTATGCCGCCGGCCAGTGTCCGGCAGTTGAACTCTGGCTGGGGCATGCCGAACGGTTCCTCGAGGGCAAGCCGCTCGCTGCGTTGGCTGAACTGCTCAGTCAGCACGGCTGTGAGGCCGTTGCGGCGACCTATCAGGGGGGGCTGCTGACCAGTCAGGGCGAGGCCCGGCGGGAGCACTGGGGGCATTTTGAACACCGGCTGGAACTCTGCGAGAAAACCAGCATCCCTGTGCTGGTGCTTGCCGGCGATGCCCACGGCCCGCTGGGGCCGCAGGACCTCGGCCGGCTGTCGGCCAGTCTGGTGGAGGCGTCCAAGCGTGCGGCTGACGCTGGCGTGAAACTGGCCCTCGAGTTTGATGCACGGGCCAGTTTTCCCAACAACCTGCAATCGTCCGTCGCCCTCATTGAAGACGTCGGCTCGCCGGCCCTCGGCATCTGTCTCGATTGGTTTCAGTTCACCGTGGGGCCGAGCAAACTGCTTGACCTCCATCTGCTTGGCCCTGAGACGCTCGCCCTGGTGCAACTCTCCGATATTGCCGATGTGCCTCGGGAGATGGCCACAGATGCCGATCGTATTTTGCCCGGGGAGGGCTGCTCGCCACCCCAGCAGTTGATCAGTCACCTCGGGGCGATTGGCTACGCTGGCCCGATCACCATTGAAACGCACAACCCGCAACTCTGGCGGGTGCCGCCGCGGCAGTTCGGTGAGATTGCGATCACCGCCCTGAGGAAGCTGCTCGGTCAGGCGGCAATGGGGGGCGGCGATGGTCATCCAGCCGGATGATCCGCCGGGGTTCGGCATGTTCAGTCAGACGGTTTGACTTTGCCTCGATGGTATCGATGGGCCGCAGGTCCTGCCCCTCGAAGTCTTCGGGAAGCAGTTCGAAGTGCCGAGCCGAGGTGAGGATTTCAATCATCTCGAGGCAGTAGCCTTCGTGCGTGACCCAGAGCGCGGGGTCGTAGCGGCGGAGGTCAATCGACACCGAGTAGGTTCGCAGTGTTTTCTGGCGTTCGAGGACGTACTGCGGAAAGAACGAGAGGGAGAGTTCCCGCAGGGTTCGATAGATCGGGTCGCGGTACCGGAGTGAGGGGCTGTTGCTCTTGGAGATGGCGCCCCAATAGCGGCCCCGCCGAAACAGGGCGACGACATGATCAACGTCCTCTTCAGAGGCCCCCATGTCCATCAGCAGCGGCCGTCGGCCTGCCAGCCAGAAGGCACAGGCGGCCACGAAGGCACCTTCGACGCAGTGGGCCTGCCGCAGCCGCAGCACCTCGGCGACCGACCGAGCAGTCTCACCGTCGGGCTCGGTGTTCCAGGGGATATCATTGATGAAGTCCTGGATGTGTTCGGGGGTGCGCAGCTCGGCCAAGGTCTTCGCAGCCTCTGGGGTGAGGCCGATTTTCTTGCCGACTGCCACTGCTTTTCGCATCACACTCGCTTTCTGGAGAAGCGGTAGCCCACGGGGCCGTTTCCTCGCGGCTCTCTGTCCATTCTGACTCTCTCTCGACCCTCGACCCTAGCGAATCTCGGCAGATTTTGGCAACTCGGCCGGATTCGTAGGGCTCGTCGTCGGCCGAAGAGACGGTATTCTCAACAGTGAACTTAGGTGTGGCTGCCATAAGGTCATGCCGGAGTGGTTTTTGACAGGAAAAGATCCCGTAGGAGCCTCGAGGACGTGACGACAGACAAGACAACTGCAGAAGTCGCTGGTGGAATCCGTCGGATCGACCTCCGGGCGTCGGGAGGCCGGGCTGAACTCGATGCCTTACGGCAGACCCTCGTCT
>JBDQOY010000112.1:0-13106 GCA_040260935.1 Pirellulales bacterium | reverse complement strand
TTGTTGGGCAGTCGGATGTGGTTCTTGCCACTGGGGGGGGAGTGGTGTTGCGGGTGGAAAATCGCCGGCTGCTCCGGCAGACTGCCCGCCCGATCGTCTGGCTGACGGCATCTGCGTCGGTGATCCGCGAGCGTTTGGCGGCGGACCCTGCCACGGCGCAGCGGCGGCCGGCTCTGGCGGGCGGTGACGTCCTCGACGAAGTCGATCAGGCGTTGGCTGTCCGCGAGCCGCTCTATCGGGAGGTGGCCGACGTCATGTTCGACACGGAGGCAATGCCACCAGAGGCCGTGGGAGCAGCGATTGCAGCCTGGTTGACCGAGCGTTGGCCAACGGCGGGCGGGCCAGGGGAGCGAGGTGAGTCATGAGTGGTGTTGTCAGCCTGACCGGTCTGGTTGTTGCAGTGGTTTTTGGAGGTGGGGCCGGATGGCTGATGGATCGCTTTGTCGGCTGGATGCTTGCCGAAATTGCAGCGGCAGACGCTGCCGTTGGGGACGATCCGCCGCCGGCCCGGCTGGCACCGGTGGGCTGGACAGCGGCTGGCGGCTGTCTGGTAGCTGGAGGACTCTGGTGGTGGGAAGTAATCGCCGGAGGGCTTCTCCCGTCAGGAGTGGTCGGGCCTGCGGCTGAAACCACGGCAGTGCTTGGCCGCGTGGCCTCGCATCTGCTGTTTTTCTGGTTTCTGGCGGCGGCCGCGTGGATTGATATCCGCTATCGGGTGATCCCTGATGTGATCACCACGCCGGGCGTGCTGCTGGCCTTGCTGGTTGCCTGGTGCCTGCCGGAGAGTTTCCTGCCGGTCGAGGTGATGCAGTCCCGCTCGTTCGCTGCCCCAGTTGAGTTGGCTGCGGGGCTGGCCGCCTGGGGGACGCTTGCTTCGCCAACGGCTGGGCCGTCACTCGTGGCCGGTGGAATCGTGCTGGGGCTTTTCCTGCTGTGGTGGGCCACCTGTACCGCTCCGTTTCTTGAGGTCGCTGCAGCGTCGGCAGAAGGTTGCCCCCGCCGTATCCCAGCCTGGCTGGTGGAGCCACGGCTGGTCATTCTGGTTGGGGGCTGTCTTGGCTGCCTAGTGGCTGCCTGGTGGGGAGGGCTGCGGTTTGCGGCTCTGGAAAGTGCCTTGATTGGGCTCACGGTCTCTGCCGGCCTGGTCTGGCTGACACGGGTTGGCGCGACCTGGGCACTGGGCCGGGAGGCGATGGGGATGGGAGATGTCACCCTGATGGCGATGGTGGGAGCCTGGCTCGGCTGGCAGCCTGCCGTGCTGACTTTTTTTCTGGCGACCTTTCTGGGGCTGGGGCACGGCCTCTTCCAGGTTGTCCGGCATCGCGAGAACGAACTCCCTTACGGCCCCAGCCTCTGCCTGGCAGCGGCCCTGATCACAGTGTTCTGGCGGCCTGTCTGGCGGCTTAGCCAGGACCTTTTCGTCGATGCCCTGCAGTTGGGCCTCGTCCTGGGCCTCGTCGTCATTCTGACCGCGTTGACTCTGTTTATTTGGCGGTGGTTGCGGGGACTGGGCGAACCGGCTGCCTGAGGCAGGCCCAACCCCTTCGTCGCCCCCCCTGCTTTGCCCCGAGGCAAGTCCATTGCGGGCCACCGGCCTTGCTCTCTGAGGTGGGCTTTTCTAGTCTCCAGCGGCGGTTTTCTTTCCCGCTGGTGACCGAACGAGATGGCTATCTTCCGGCAGTTGTTTGCAATCGTTGGCCTGCTTCCGATGCTCGTGCTCGGGTGTTCGCACAACTTGCTGCGGCAGGAGACCACGCCGGCGGTGATCAGTCTGGAGCCCCCGCCAGGGGTGGCCGCTCCAGCACATACGCTCCCACCCCCGACGGCAAGCCTGCCGGAGTTGCCGTCGTATGCCCACCTTGATGGCCGGCAGTTGGAAGCGGCCTTGTCTCGGAGCCAGACTGAAAATCAGCTGATGCAGGAGGAATTGGTGGCTGTGCGGGAACAACTTGCCAGCACCTCGGCCCAACTCGCTGCTAGCCGGGCGGTCGCCCGTCCGCTTTCGCCCGCCGATGGACCAGCAGCCCAGGCCGCTGATGCGGCCGCTGCCATGCAGTCAGCCATGGGGCAGTTGTCGGTCGATGCGTTGCCGGTGCGTCTGGATGGAGCTGTCGTCCGGATCGAGATTCCGGCGGAGCGGCTCTTCGAGCCCGGAACTGCCAACCTGTTGCCTGCCGGAGTTGCCGTCTTGACCCAGGTGGCAGCGGAGGTTGAGCGGGTCTTTCCAGGCCACTTCCTGGCGATCGAAGGCCACCTCGACAGCGAGCCGATTGCTGCTGGCACCTGGGAGTCGGCTCATCAGTTTACGGCTGCCCAGGCGGCAACGGTCTTCGATTTTCTGATCGAGCGAACGCCGCTTGATGAGAGCCAGATGTTTCTTGTTGCGCACGGAGCCAATCACCCGGTGGTCTCCAACGCTACGGCCGCCGGTCGCCGCCGAAACCGGCGGATCGAGTGCGTGATCTATCCAGAGCGGGCTCCCTGAAAAGAAAAACGACTGGGGGCCGCTGCCTGACGGAGCTCATCCCAGCCCGCGAGCCATTCATTTCCGGCAGCTGAGGTGGCGTGCAACGGCAGAACGGCGGGGTGCCCTTTATTCCCCTCGCGGGCCGCTTACACTCCGGACATGCTCAGGATTATTGACTACGGCAGTGGGAACCTGCGGAGCGTGCAGAAAGCGTTCGAGCGGCAGGGCGTGGCGGCAGAAATCACTGCCGATCCGAACCGGGTTGCGGAGGCCGAGCGGCTCGTCTTGCCAGGGGTGGGTGCCTTTTCTGACGCCATGGCGGCCCTGCGGCAGCGTGGTCTGGTCGAGCCGATCCAGCAGCACCTGGCCGCTGACCGGCCCTTTCTCGGCATCTGCATGGGGCTGCAGCTGCTCTTCGAGACCGGCTGGGAGGGAGGACGTCATGACGGCCTCGGCCTGCTGGCTGGTGAGGTGGTGCGGTTTGACCTGCCGGCTGGGTTCAAGGTGCCTCACATGGGCTGGAACCAGGTCGACTGGCGGGCTGGCAGTGGGCTGGCAACCGCCTTCGCCGAGGCAGGCGAGCCGAGGCCGCACTTCTACTTTGTGCATTCCTATCATGCCTGCCCGAAGGATCCGGAGGTGGTGCTTGCCGAAACCGACTATCATCAACCCTTCTGTGCCGGAGTGATGCGGGGCCGGCTGCTGGCAACACAATTTCATCCTGAGAAGAGTCAGGCCTCGGGGATGCGGCTCTTGCGTTATTTTCTCGATCACGTTTGACGGTCTGATGAAAAGGAGCCCTCACCATGGAACTCTGGCCAGCGATTGATTTACGGGGTGGCCGCTGCGTCCGGCTGCAACAGGGAGACTATGACCGGGAAACAGTCTTTGGCGAGGATCCCGTCGACACGGTTCGCCAGTTCACGGCGGCCGGTTGCAGGCGGTTGCACATTGTCGATCTGGAAGGTGCCAAAGATGGTGCCGCCATCCAGCGTGATCTGATTGCAGCGATGGTTGAGGCTGCGGGTGTTCCCTGCCAGGTTGGCGGTGGCATTCGCTCTCGCGAGACGGTCGAGTCCTACCTGGAGGCGGGCGTGTCCCGGTTGGTTATTGGCAGTGTGGCCATCGAGCAGCCTGAGGCGTTTGCGGAGATGGCCCGAGCATTTCCTGGCCGACTTGTGCTAGGCCTCGATGCGCGGGAAGGACGCGTTGCCTCACGGGGCTGGCTGGAGACCAGTGCCCTGCAGGCTGTCGATCTTGCCGCGGAGTCGGCCGACCTGCCGCTGGCGGCGATCGTCTACACCGATATCGCCCGCGATGGCATGCTGAAGGGGCCAAACCTGCCGGCACTCCAGGCGATGGTTGATGCGTCACCCCACCCGGTGGTGGCTTCCGGCGGCATTGCCACCGCAGACGATCTTCGGGACGTGGCGGCCACTGGTGCTGCCGGATGCATTGTGGGGCGGGCCCTCTACGACGGTGGGCTGACGCTGGCCGCCGCCTGTCAGGCTGCCGGCGAGGCTGACTGAAGCATTCGGCTCTCAGCCCGCAGATTTTGCCTTGCCCGCCGGGGTTCTGCCTAATGAGCGAGATTGCGCGGGAAATTGCCGCGCTGCTCAACTTCGGCGGGGACGGGGGTCGACCGTATTAGCAGAGATTGTTGCGCGAGTTCCGCGTTTTTCTGAATAGGTACGCCATGGCCACAGATGTTCGCCTCAAGGAGCAACTTCCCGATCTGACGCAGCGGATCGTTGACACCTATCGTGCGGTGCCAACGACCAACTATCTCGGGCACTGTCCCCTGCCCAATTACGAGTCGATCATCAACGCCTGTGAGGAACTGAAAGAGATCCTCTATCCCGGTTATCGGAGGCGGGAGAATCTCCATTTCGGAAACGTCACCTATCACGTCGGTGACCTGGTTGACGGTCTGCACGACAAACTCACCACCCAGATCGGCCGGGCGTTGCGGCACAGCCTCTCAGCGACGCAGGAGGCGGCTGCGGCCGGTCGGGATGTGCCGGCTGTTCCCGAGGCGGTACAGCACTGTGTGGAGGAAGCCGATTTCGAGGCTCTTGGGCAGGCCAAGGCCATTGAGTTCCTTGAGCAGATTCCCGAGTTGCGACGGATTCTGGCCACGGATGTCCAGGCTGCCTACGACGGCGACCCTGCGGTGCGAACGCTTGATGAGATTATTTTTTGCTACCCGGGCCTGGAGGCAGTGACAATTCATCGCCTGGCCCACCTGCTGCACCGGCTCAATGTTCCGCTGATTCCGCGGATGATGGCCGAATGGTCCCATTCACGCACCGGCATCGACATCCATCCCGGGGCCACCATTGGGGATCACTTCTTCATCGATCACGGCACCGGCGTGGTGATTGGTGAGACGTGCGAGATCGGCAGTCACGTCAAGCTTTATCAGGGGGTCACCCTGGGGGCAGTCTCCTTTGCAACCGATGCAGATGGGCACCTCGTGCGAGGGACAAAGCGGCATCCGACGATCGGCGACCGGGTAGTTGTCTACGCCAACGCAACCGTGCTGGGGGGCAATACCGTGATCGGGCACGATTCCGTCATCGGCAGTAATGTTTGGCTGACGCGTTCAGTCGATCCACACACCACCGTCGTGCTGGAAAAGCCCAAACTGCGAATGCGGGGAGAACCACCCGCGGCAGATTCTGACTATCAGATCTGACAGCAGGCCAGATCGTGACGGGCACTCGGGGGAGGCTTACGTCAGGCCGGCTGATTCGTTGGCCGACTGTTTCCCAACCTCGGGTTGAGCAGCCTAGCGGCGGGCTGTCCGCAGCCGCTGGCGGGCTGCTGTTTCGGCTGCCATACGGGCAGCAATCGCCTCATCACCCGTGGCTCGTTCTGCAGTGATGCGGGTCAGTTCACTCTGGGCTTCGGCCGCATCGATGGTGGTGGCATCGACCGCCCGCTGCGTGATGATCGTGACGGTGTCCTGGCCCACTTCGGCGAAGCCCCCTTCCACAAACGTGCGGAGACTCGTCTGGCTGCTGGCCCTACCGGCAACTCCCGACATCCGCACCTCGCCAGTACCAAGCCGACCGATAAACGGGGCATGGCCGACGGCGATGCCCCGGCTGCCATCGTCAAGCGGCAGCGTGACGGAGGCCGCCTTGAGATCAAGCACGGTCTTCTCAGGCGTGACAATCACGCAATGCAGCAGACGTTTGGAGGATTGGTCGGCCATGGTTTCTCAGCAGTGAATGCGATCTTAACAGTGGATGCGAATGAGTGGGTCAGGACTTGGCAGCCATCTTCTTGGCCTGTTCTTCGGCCTGTTCAATGGAGCCCACGTACATAAAGGCTTGTTCGGGCAGGTGGTCCCACTTGCCGTCGGCAAGTTCCTCAAAGGAACGGATCGTATCCTCGAGGCTGGTAATTTCGCCTGGCTTGCCGGTGAAGACCTCAGCCACGAGGAACGGCTGTGACAGGAACCGTTCCATGCGGCGGGCCCGGTGGACAATCAGTTTGTCCTCCTCGGAGAGTTCATCGACACCCAGAATGGCGATGATGTCCTGAAGTTCACGGTATCGCTGCAGGGTGGTCTGGACTCGGCGAGCGACGTTGTAGTGCCGGTCGCCCACGTACTGTGGGTCGAGAATCCGGCTTGAACTGGCCAGCGGATCGACAGCCGGGTAGATGCCCTTCTCTGAAATCGACCGTTCCAGGTAGATGAAGGCATCGAGGTTGCCGAAGGCGGTGGCTGGTGCCGGGTCGGTCGGGTCGTCAGCCGGCACGTACACGGCCTGCACCGACGTGATCGCACCCTTCGATGTCGAGGTGATCCGTTCCTGCAGGGCCCCCATCTCGGTAGCCAGGGTCGGCTGATACCCGACGGCACTTGGCATCCGACCAAGCAGGGCGCTCACTTCACTACCGGCCTGCGAGAACCGGAAGATGTTATCGACAAACAGCAGCGTGTCGGCACCGGTCGTGTCTCGGAAGTACTCGGCCATCGTCAGGGCTGACAAGGCAACTCGCAGACGGGCTCCTGGCGGTTCGTTCATCTGGCCGAAGACCATACAGGTCTGCTCAATGACGCTGCGGCCGGTGTCGCCGATCTTGGCCTCCTGCATTTCAAGCCAGAGGTCGGTGCCTTCACGGGTCCGTTCTCCGACTCCGGCGAACACCGAGTAGCCGCCGTGTGCGCTGGCGATTCGAGCAATCAATTCTGTCAGGATAACCGTCTTGCCGAGTCCGGCACCGCCGAACAGGCCGGCCTTGCCACCACGAACGAACGGGGTGAGCAGGTCGATGACCTTGATGCCTGTTTCGAACAGTTCGGTCTTGGTGGAGAGTTCGGCGATTGGTGGGGCATCACGGTGAATCGACCAGCGTTCCTTGGTCTTCACCTCGCCAGCGTTATCGATCGGTTCACCCAAGAGATTGAACACCCGGCCAAGCGTCTCTTGGCCAACCGGCACGGTCACCGGTGCCCCGGTGTCGACCACGTCTTGGCCGCGAATCAGGCCGTCGGTCGAGCCGAGGGCCACGCAGCGGACCTTGCCGCCCCCGAGGTGCTGCTGCACCTCGCCGACAAGATTGAGTTTCACGCCTTTGTGATCAGCGTCGATGCGGAGGGCGTTGTATATCGCGGGCAGTTGGGATTCGGGAAACTCAACGTCGAATGTCGAGCCGATGACCTGGGTGACCTTGCCGATGTTTGTGTCGGAGGCGGAAGCGGTTGCCATGAGGAGTCGCCTTGTGGGAACGGGTGATTGATTGAGTGGGACGGGGGAGGTGACCTGCCGCAGGCGGCAGGTCACCGTGTGTTGAATGTGCTGGCTACTGTTTGAGGGCCTCGACACCGCCGAGGATCTCCATGATTTCACCGGTAATCTGCGACTGGCGGGCGCGGTTGTACTGACGCGACAGGTGGCGGATCAGGCCCGAGGCATTTTCAGTTGCCCCCTTCATCGCGACCATTCGGGCCACCTGTTCGCTGACAGCAGCGTCAAGAAAACATTTGAATAGCCGTGACTGAAAACTTGCCGGCAGAATCTCCTCAAGGATACTCTCCGCTGAGGGGTAGAAGTCGTACTCTTCCGAGGCAAGGTGGGCTCGGGATTCGGCCTCTTCATCCTGTTGCGGGGGTTTCAGCGGAAGGAGTGTCTCAACGACGGCTTCTTGCTTGGCGATGTTGGTGAACTGTGTGTAGACGACGTCGAGGCGGTCGATATCGCCGGAACAGTAGGCATCAAGGTAGGCCTGGCCAATTGGGGCCACCTCATCGAATGCTGGCTTGTCTTCGAAGGTCGTGTACGACTCATTCAGGGTGACTTTTCGGAACCGCAGGGCGGAAATGCCCCGCTTGCCCGAGACGGTCACATGACTGGCGACCTGCTCGCTCGACCACTGGCCGATCAGGCCCATCGCCTGACGAACCACGTTGGAGTTGTAGCCGCCGCAGAGTCCACGGTTGCCGGTCAACACCAGCACGGCTGTGCGGTTGGTCGGCCGCACCGCCAACAATGGGTGGTCAACGCCGGCACCGACACTGGCAATGTTGCCAAGGATCTTGGCAAGTTGTCGCGTGTAGTCGCGGGCCGCAATCGAGCGGTCCATTGCCTTTTTGAACCGGGCCGTTGCGATCAACTCCATGGTGCGGGTGATCTTCCGGATGTTCCTGACGGAACGCCGGCGTCTGTCGAGGGCTCGAGCTTTCGCCATGAGGGAATCCTTCCTGTGGCTCAGTCAGCACCGGCCAGAGCCGGTGCTGGGGTTTTTGTGCCCTGCCGCTGCCGCTTGAACTCGGCAATCGCCGCTTCAAGGAGACGCTCGGTCTCGTCGTCGAGAGCCTTGGTCTCCTCGAGTCGGCTCCGGAGTTCCTTGGCCTGCTCGCGGACGAAGGTCAAGAAGCCGGCCTCCCAATCCGCCACCTCTTCCCGCTTGACATCATCAAGATGGCCACGAGTGCCCGCGTAAATGCTGAGTACCTGATCGACCACGTCGAGTGGTTGATACTGCCCCTGCTTGAGCAATTCAACCATTCGATAGCCGCGGTCAAGCCGGGACTGGGTGGCTGCATCGAGGTCGGTGCCGAGTTGGGCAAAGGCCTCGAGTTCGCGGAAGGATGCGAGGTCGAGCCGGAGACCACCAGAGACCTTTTTCATTGCCTTTGTCTGGGCGTTACCACCGACGCGGGAGACCGAGATGCCGACATTCATCGCAGGCCGCTGGCCGGCGAAGAAGAGATCGGGCTGCAGGTAGATCTGGCCATCCGTAATCGAAATGACGTTCGTCGGAATGTAGGCTGACACTTCACCTTCGAGCGTCTCAATGATTGGTAGCGATGTCAGCGACCCGCCGCCGTGTTCATCAGATAGCTTCGCAGACCGCTCCAGGAGCCGGCTGTGGGCATAAAATACGTCACCAGGAAATGCCTCACGTCCAGGTGGACGGCGCATCAGCAAGGAGAGCTGCCGGTAGGCCGTGGCCTGCTTGGAAAGATCGTCGTAGACGATCAGGGCGTGCTGGCCGTTGTACATGAAGTGCTCGGCCATCGCGGTGCCCGAGTAGGGAGCGATGTACTGCAGCGGAGCGGCCACCGATGCACCTGCCACGATCACGGTGGTGTAATCCATCGCCCCGTGTCGGCGAAGGACGTCGATCGCGACAGCCACCGACGAGTCCTTCTGGCCAACTGCGACATAGAAGCACTTCACGCCGGTGTGCTTCTGGTTGAGGATCGCGTCGATTCCGATCGCGGTCTTGCCGGTTTTTCGGTCACCAATGATCAGTTCTCGCTGACCTCTGCCGATCGGTGTCATCGCATCAATTGCCTTGATGCCCGTCTGCAGCGGTTCACGAACTGGCTGCCGGTCTGCCACGCCAGGGGCGAGGGTTTCAACCGGACGCTGCAGATCAGTGGCAATGGGGCCCTTGCCGTCGAGTGGATTGCCCAACGGGTCGAGCACACGGCCGATGACTGCATCACCGACGGGCACGCTCAGCAACTTGCCGGTGCTGCGAACCTCATCTCCCTCGGTCACCTTGAGGTAGTCACCAAGGATGATGACACCCACCGAGTTCTCTTCGAGATTGAAGGCCAGGCCGGTGACCCCGCCGGGAAACTCGACCATCTCCCCGGCCATGACGCCGGACAGGCCCCAGACTCGGGCAATGCCGTCACCTACCTCAAGCACCTGCCCGACCTCGCGGACATCAATGCCTGATTGGTAACGGTCGATTTCCTCACGCAGTACCGAGGCGATCTCGTCGGTGTTGAATTTCATGGATACTCCTCTGCTTCAGCCGCTCCGCGAGCGAAACCAGGCTCGTGGCAACGGAATGGTCGTAGACGGTGTCCTCCACCCGCACGACGAGGCCGCCGAGCAGGTCAGGATTGACGGCGAACGTGGCCGCCAAGGACACGCCAAGCGACTGCTCGATGGATCGGAGCAGTTCGGATTGCGTGTTGGGTTCGATTGGGGATGCGGTGGTCAGCACCGCCTGGTGGCGGCCTTCGCGACGATCGACCTCGCGGCGGACGGCCGCGACGATCTCTGGCAGGATGCTGAGTCGGTCATGCTGGGCAAGCACCAGCAAGACGTTCAAGGTTGTAGTTGACACCTTGCCAGCCAAGGTCGAGTTGACGATCGACGCCTTGTCGGCCACCGAAACGCGGGGCGACTCCAGCACGGCGATCAGGTTGTCGACCCGCGGGAGCACCTCAGTGACCAACTGCGTCAACTCCTCAATGACAGCCTCCCGGCACTGCTGCCGGTCGGCAGCTTCGACAATCGCCTGAGCATAGACCTTGGCCAACCTGGCCGCGCCGATATCTCGGGGTGCGGAGAGTGGCGATTGCGTATTCGCGTGCGTGGTGCTCATGCAGATTCGATGACCGTTTGGTGGGATCAGTTCACGCTGGGGGATGAGGAGAGACCGGCAACAGACTCACGGACGAGTCGAGCCTGATCGTCGGCGGAGATCTTCTCCCGCAGAAACTTCTGGGCCACGCCAACCGCCAAGTCGCCGGCCTTTTCAGCCAGTTGTGCCAGGGCATCGTCGCGGGCCATACCAATTTCCACGCGGGCACGCTCTTTTTCGTCTTCAGCAGCCTGGCGAGCCTCGGCAACGATTGTCTGCCGCATGCTGTCAGCGTCGCGGCGGGCATCATCAAGCATCGACTTGACCTCTTCTGAAGCCTCGGCAAGTCGACGTTCATACGAAGCGAGCAGTTTCTTGGCATCTTCATTGGAGGCCTGGGTGGCCGCGATCATGTCGGCGATTCCCTGCTCTCGTTTCTCCAGCCCCTGCATGATTGGCTTCCAGGCAATTGCCGTCAGCAGCAGCATGAGCAGCAGAAATACCGCAAAGGACCAGATAGCCAGATCGCTGCGGAACTCGGCCGGGCTTTCGAAGGCCTCTCGAGAGACACCGGCCGGCGGGTTGGCACCGATTTCGGAGTGCCCACCATGGTCGCCATGTCCGTCGTGCTCGGCGGCGTGACTTCCATCTCCGTCAGTGTGGCCATCATCGGCGGCACGGAGAGGGCCACCACAAACCAACACAATGGCGGCAGCCAGGCAGGCGAGCGGGCGAAGCCAACGGCGTTGCACCATGCTGGGGGCGGCGAGAGTTGAGGGGGCACTGGGCAGTGCGGACATCATAGGTTTCCTGTCGAGGGTGATCGCTTCTGCGATGTGACCCGCGTTGGTATCGCGAGCCAAAGTCAACGGCATCTGCTGCCGGGCAGCAGCGACGAGTAAGGGGCTGCGCCCGTCGCTGCCACCCGACACATCGGGCACTGGTCGGAACCTGAGGACCACATCCATCTGAAAGTCGGCCGCCGGTGTGGCGGCTGCTGCCAGCGGAAGCGGTTTGAAGCATTCCTGCCCAGCGACCCGCTGGATTGCTTTACTTCGTCGAGCAGATGAACAATGCGTAGAAGGTGAACCCTTCGATCAGGGCTGCCGCGATGATCATGGCAGTTTGGATGCTGCCGGACACTTCCGGCTGGCGAGCCATGCTCTCGTAGGCCGATGCGGCCAGTTTGCTGATGCCCATTGCGGCACCGATCACGACCAGGCCGACACTGAAGGCAGCGGTGAGGTCAATCAGCGCTGAAGTGCCGCCGGCGGCTTCCTGGGCACTGGCGACATCCGCACAGAAAAGGGTGAGCAGAAGAGCGGCAAACATGCTGGCCGAGCGGGCCGAGAAAAACGAGCGAAGCGTCACGGGGTCAAACTCCTTGCAAACGTGAATTCGGGAATCGCATTCCCGAACGGGGTGAAACGAGATCGGTGGGGGCGGGCAGCAACTCGGTCACAGTGGCCGAAACGATGTCCGCAAGTGTCCATGTTCTATGCGAAATTGCCAGGTTTTGAAGTCCCGGCTGGTATTTTTTTGATTGGTTCCTGTCATTAGTGGTGGTGAACAGCAGCACCAATGAACAAGGCCGACAAAAACGTGAAAATGTAGGCCTGCAGGAAGGCAACGAACAGTTCCAGCACACTGAAAAGCGTGGCACTGACAACGCTGATGCCGGTGACCGTCGCCCACATGCCGGTCGAGGCCGAAGCGGCCCCTGCAATCAGGCCCATGATGCCGAGGAGCACGAGGTGGCCAGCCACCATGTTCGCCAGCAGTCGCACGGCGAGAATCAGGTGCTTGATGCACAACCCGAGCATTTCGATCAGAAAAAGGCCGAACGAAATGATGATTTTGAGCGGCAGCAGGTAGGTCGGCATGTCAATCGGCGGAACCTGATTGAGGAAGAAGCCAAAAAAGCCGAACTGCTTCATGCCGGAGAGCATGCCAGTCACAAAGGTGGCACCGGCCAATGCGAGCGTGACAGAGAACGAGGCAGTTGGCGAACCGGCCCACGGCACCATGCCAAGAAGATTGCAGCCAAGCACAAAGAAAAACAGCGTCCAGAGCATTGGGACGAAACTGTCGCCTCGGTGGGCCGGGCCGGCATGATGGCCATCATCATGGCCATGGCCGGGTGGGTCATCGATTGCCGGCCTGGCAATCTGGTCGCGGATGAACAGTAGGATTGCCTCAAACAGATTGGCAAACTTCCCTCGAGGCCGCTCGCCGGTGCTGAGTTGCTTGGCGAGCCGAGCAAAGAGCACAAGCATCACTGCGGCAACGACCACTTCCAGAATCATGTACTTCGAAATGGCCACGCCAGACTTCGGAACGTAGAGGCTGTCGATTTCTCCGAACGGTTGCGGGATGAGCACCTTGCCATCCATCGCTCGGTTGAAATCGGCGACGTCAGTCACCTCTGGGTGTCCGTTCCGCAGAAACGCGGGCACTTCGCTGAGCGACTTCCAGTCATACCGCCAGAGCCCCTTCGGAACTTCGAAGAAGTAGGCGTCTTTGAGGTGGTAGATCGGGTTGGCAGACATCAGGCAAATGAATCCGGGAAAGCGGGAGCGTGTCACAAAGGCGGGGTCGCGTCAACCGGCACACCAGCAGATTCGGAAACCGGTCGCTGCGAACGACTGCTGATGTGAAGAAGGATATCAACCAACAGCAGACTGAGGTAGGAGGCAACGATTGTTTCAGCAATAAAATTTTGCAGCGGTCGATCAAGCCGCCCCCCACCCCCTTCCAGTTGGAGCCAGCCGAGGGCTGGCAGCGAGCCTGTTAC
>JBDQOY010000111.1:0-4588 GCA_040260935.1 Pirellulales bacterium | reverse complement strand
TTCGTCCCGATCAGGTTGTTGACTTTCTGGCGCTTGTCGGGGATGCCGTCGATAACGTGCCGGGTGTACCGGGCATTGGTCCCAAGATCGCCTCTGGTCTGCTGCAGGAGTACGGGTCACTCGAAGAAATCCTCGGCCACATCGACGACATTAGCGGCAAGAAGCGGCGCGAGAATCTGACGGAACACGGCGATCTGGCCCGCCGCGGGCGTGGGCTGATTCAACTCAAGCTCGATACTCCCATCGAGATTCCCTGGGACGCAGCCGTGCGGCGGCTGCCGGAGCCAGGGCCATTGGCCGAGTTCCTGAAGGAACTCGGCTTCAAGAGCCTCGTCAAGAAGGTCCTTGGGCTTCAGGGTGGTGGGGGCAAGGCGGCGGCAAAACCAGACAGCCGGCAGGGCATGCTGGCGCTCGGTGATGATCCTGTTTCTGTTTCTGTTGCTGTTCCGGCCACGCTCGTCCTGCCCGGCACGGCTGCGGCCGTTCGCGCGGCAGTGGAAGACCTGCGGGCACGGACGCAGGCCGGGGCGGTGCTTGCCGTGGTCGTCACCGAGTCGGCTGCTCGCGGACGGACCAAGCCGGGCCAGCCGCCGGTCTGGCCGGAGACGACGGGCTTGGCGGTCATGGCCAGTGGGGACTCGCCGGGGGCGGTGTGCTGGTTCACCGCAGCGGACCTTCAGGCGAGTGCTCCCTTGCAGGAACTGCTGACCGATTCGGCGGTGCCGAAAGTCGGGCATGACCTGAAGCGGCAACTCGTCAGCCTAGCCCGACTGGACCTCACGATGGCCGGCCTGCATTTTGACACGCTGCTCGCCGGCCACCTGCTCGATGCTGGGCAGCGGAATCAGGGGCTGGCAGATCTGGTCGACCGTTTCGCGGCCCATGCTGATGGTGGTGGGCTGGCCGAGATCGGTGAAACCCCGCAGACGGCTGCAGAGGCCGCGGTCATTTGTCAGGCAGTGGTCGAGTTGGTGGCGGTCTTTCCCCAGCGGCTCGCAGCCGCCGGGCTTGCGTCGCTATTCGGTGAGGTCGAGCTGCCGCTCACAACAGTGTTGGCAGCGATGGAAGCCCGCGGTGTGCGGGTTGATACCGCGGTGCTTGCGCGGCTTTCGGCCGACTACGCCACGCGGCTGGAGACGCTCGAGGAAGCGGCCCATGCGTTGGCGGGGCATCCATTTTCGCTGGCCTCTCCAATGCAGGTGCGGACCGTGCTCTTTGATGAACAGGGGCTACCGGTCGTCAAACGCACGAAGACCGGGCCGAGCACTGACGCCGAGGTGCTTGAGGAACTTGCTCCGCTGCATGAATTGCCGGCCAAACTGCTTGAGCATCGAAAGTACGCCAAACTGAAGAGTACGTACGTCGATGCCCTGCCCCTGCTGGTCAATCCGCGGACAGGGCGGATTCACACCACCTTCAATCAGACCGTGACAGCCACCGGCAGGCTGAGTTCCAGCGAGCCCAACCTGCAGAACATCCCGATCCGCACGGCTGAGGGGCAGCAAATCCGTTCGGCGTTCCTGCCAAGTGAGCCGGGGTGGCAGTTCCTGGCAGCTGATTACTCTCAGATCGAACTCCGCATCCTCGCCCACCTGTCGGGGGACGCTGGCATGGTCGCGGCGTTCCAGAACGCCGAAGACATTCACACCCGCACGGCGGTCGCCGTCTTTGAGGTGGAGCCGTCTGCCGTGACCGCCGAGATGCGACGGACCGCCAAGGCGGTCAACTTTGGCATTCTCTACGGGCAGTCGGCCTTTGGGCTGGCCAAGTCCTTGGGGATCGCCCAGCCCGAAGCGGCCGCTTTCATTGAAGCCTATTTTGAAACCTTCGCTGGGGCGGCCGCCTTCATTGACGAGGTGCTCGACCGCTGCCGGAGCGAACGTGGGGTGACCACCATGCTCGGTCGCAGGCGGGCCATCGAGGGGGTGCGGGACCATGACGGCCGGCGGAGCGGCGCCGGGATTTTCGCCCTCTCCCTGCCGGAACGGACAGCCGTCAACACCGTGGTGCAGGGATCAGCGGCTGACCTGATCAAGCTGGCGATGCTGCGAGTGGCTGACCGCCTTGCCGACCGGCAGTTGGCAGCAGCCCTCGTTTTGCAGATTCATGACGAACTCTTGCTGGAAGCACCGGAGGATGAGATGGCCGACCTCCAGGAGTTGGTGGTCACCGAGATGCAGGAGGCGATGTCGTTAGCGGTGCCACTGGAGGTATCAGTGCAGACCGGTGGCACCTGGGCAGCGTGTGAAAAATGACAGGTAGCGGGCTGACCATTGTGGGGCTGGTCGGAAAGATCGGTGCAGGGAAGTCAACGGTTGCCGCCCACTTCGAGGCCCATGGCGCCGAGGTGATTGATGCCGACGCCTTGGCCCATGAAGCATTCGCTGACTCCAGCGTTCGCGCGCAGGTGCGGGAACAGTTTGGGTCAGCAGTCTTTCAGCCTGATGGCAGTGTTGACCGGAGTGCACTTGCGGCGGAGGTCTTTGGTGAGACCCCCGAGCAAGCTGCAGCCCTTGCCGCGCTTGAAGCCATCGTGCACCCCTGGGTTCGCACGGCAATTGCAAGCCGGCTGGAGGCAGCTGCCCAGCAGGCGGCGAGGACGGGGCCGCGGGTCGTCGTGTTGGACGTGCCCTTGCTGGTGCAGGGGGGCTGGCATGCCCGGTGCGATGCCCTGGTCGGCCTGGTGTGCGACGATGCTGTGCGGCATCGGCGGCTTGGGGAGAGAGGCCTCTCCGCCGAGCAGATTGCCGCCCGGGAGGCTGCCTGGGAGGCTGCCTGGGAGGCAGGGATGGCCGCCGATACCGCCCCCGTCCGCACCGACTGGACCGTGGATACCTCTGGTGATTTGGCCTATACTCAGGATCAGGTCGATCGGGTCTGGCAACGCCTTCTGGCTCACGAATGAAAGTCGGGAACCGACAGTTGCCGTGCCGATTGACTCCCGCCTTCCCATTCCCTACCCAGATCTCCCCAGACGTAAGCCCGTCCTTTCGGCTGCGCTGTTGCGAGGCTGGCCCTTCGTGGCTGGTCTCGCGGCACCACGCCCCATGGCTGGTTGCGACTGAGGCCTTTCCCCTCGAACCCCGACGACGCACCAATGGCACCCGCCCATTCTGACCATTCGAGTGAACCCGGCAATGTCGACGACGAACCGCTCACGATCGCCGAAGAGATCGCTGCTGAAGTTGATGCCGACGACATCGAGGTTCGGGAGCGATACGACCTGCTCAAGCAGGGCGACACCAACATCGCTGAATTGCAGAAACTCTCGATGGCGGAGTTGATTGAACTGGCACGGGCAGAGCAGGTTGGCGATGTCACGGGCGACAAGAAGCAAGACCTGGTTTTCAAAATCCTGAAAGAACGGGTCAAGCTCAACGGGCTGATGTTCGGCGAGGGAACGCTTGAGATTCTTCCTGATGGCTTCGGGTTTTTGCGGAGCCCGGACTACCACTACCTTGCCTGCCCTGACGATATCTATGTTTCGCCCAGCCAGATTCGCCGATTCGGTCTGAGGAATGGGATGAGCATTGCCGGGCAGATCCGGCCGCCCAAAGAGAGTGAGCGGTACTTCGCCCTGCTGCGGGTCGAGGCGATTAACGGCGATGACCCGGCTCGGCTAGCAAATCATGTCTTCTTTGATGATCTGACGCCGCTCCATCCGGATCAGCGGATCACCATGGAGACAACGGCCGACGAAATCTCCACCCGGGTCGTCGATCTGGTGGTGCCGATCGGCTTTGGCCAGCGAGGGCTTATTGTCAGTCCGCCGCGGGCAGGGAAGACGATCCTGATGCAGAAGATGGCCAAGGCTGTGCTCGCGAACTATCCCGAGGCCTTCGTCTTCATGCTGCTGATCGATGAGCGACCGGAAGAGGTCACTGACATGGAGCGGCAGGTGCAGGGGCCTGGCTGCGAGGTGATCAGTTCGACGTTTGATGAAAATGCCAGTCGCCACATTCAGGTGGCTGACATGGTGATTGAGAAAGCCAAACGACTGGTCGAATACGGCAAAGATGTGGTGATTTTTCTTGACTCGATCACGCGGCTGGCACGGGCCTGGAACTCAGAAGTGCCAAACTCCGGCAAGATCCTTTCCGGCGGTGTCGATGCAGCCGCCCTCCAGCGGCCCAAGCGATTCTTCGGAAGCGCACGGAAGGTTGAAGAGGGGGGCTCGCTCACCATCATTGCCACGGCACTGGTTGATACGGGCAGCAAGATGGACGACGTGATTTTTGAGGAGTTCAAGGGGACCGGAAACCTTGAGGTCGTGCTCGATCGACGGTTGGTGGACAAACGGGTCTATCCGGCCATCGACATCAATCGCTCCGGTACCCGCCGCGAGGAGATGCTGCTTGATCCGGATGAGTACCGAAGAACCAATGTCCTGCGGCGGGCACTCAGCGAGATGAATCCGCCGGAGGCGATGGAACTGCTGATCAATCGGTTGGCCAAGACGGGTTCCAATCGCGAATTCCTCCAAAGTCTGAAGTCTTGAGGTTTGTGATGCGTTTGGATTCAGAAGTGGTTGCCGTTAGTCCAGCGGTCGAAGCCTGTCACGTCCACGCGGCTGCGACCGCTGGACTAA
>JBDQOY010000110.1:0-3517 GCA_040260935.1 Pirellulales bacterium | reverse complement strand
GCACGATGGTCACAGGAGTGGGCGGAACTGCTCCCCCCACCTGCAGCATCTTTTTCAGCGCCCCTGGTTTGGGCTCAGCGGCGTTGAACTCTTCAAGTTGCAGGTCATACGCCAGAGCCCGGGTGCTGCGGAGGGTGACGATGCCGGTTGCCGTATCAACGTGATAGACGGCAAGGACCTGGTGCAGCGGATCGACCACCAACAGCAGTTGGCGGCTGGCATCAAGCGGCGTGGTCGATACCCACAGTGATTCCGGAGAGGCGGCCTCGGTGGTTTGGCAGGCCTGCCCGCATAGGAGGCCGGTCGCGAGCATGATCCCAAGGTGGCTGAGCAGTTTCGACCAGGCCATGGGTAGGGGGGCACGCTGGCTTCGGTGCGTGGCAGGTGGCATAGGAAGCCTTTTTTAAGGGATGGGTGGCGGAGGGCGATCACGCCGGTCAGTCACAGGCTGCGTCGGGTCGGCCCGAGAAGAGTGTGAATGCCTCTGCCTGATCAGAAAAGACCATTTTGGGTATGGCATGGTGGTGGCCGCTGGCAGGGGCTAGAGGATCTGCGACCGTTTCCTTCGTGGGATCCTCTGCCCTGCCCGCCTTTTTTGCCCAGGTTCGCGGGGGTGCCAGAACGGCTCACTTTTCCGAAAAGTTTAGGTAAACGGCCTGGCGAAGGCGGGCCGATGAGAAGGGTTGTCCGGTGGCGCAGGCCGCCCATTGCCCGCCATTCAGTTCGCCTTTGGAGGTGTCGCGTGTCGAGTCTCTCGTCTCTCACCCGGTTGCTGTTTCGGTCTCCATTACTGTGGGGTCCTGGGTTGGCGTGTTCGTTCTTCGCATTGATCCGCGGGGGGGTGATCACCGACGAGTATGTCGTCCGCTACCTTGCTGGCCACTGGGTTGAGTACATCGAGGTTGGTCTCTTTTGCGTTGGCCTGAGCAGTCTGGGACTCAAACTGCTGAGCCTCATCGCCCAGCGTCGGGAGTTGGGGCTGTCCATACTGTCCCCTGCACCGGCCGGTGGGCAGCATCCCTCCGATGCGGCCATGTTGGTTCGGCAGGTTCAAGATGAGGAGGATGGCCCCACGACCGGATCCCTTTCGCAGCGGATCTGTGACGCACTCGACCTGGTGGTTCGCACGGGCGAGGCGGACGATCTTGAGGATCACCTCAAGTACCTCGCCGACATCGATGCGGCCCGTGCCCATGCCAGCTACGGATTGGTGCGGTTCGTCGTCTGGGCAATTCCGATCATGGGGTTTCTCGGGACGGTGATTGGGATCACGGTGGCGATCGCCAACCTCTCGCCCACGCAGTTGGAAAACATTTCTGGAGTAGTTGCTGGCCTCGGCACCGCCTTTGATACCACGGCTACCGCACTTGGCCTTTCGATGCTGTTGATGTTCGTGCAGTTCTTGATCGAGCGAAGTGAGCAGTCGCTTCTTGAGCAGGTTGATGAGCGGGCCTGGGACATGCTCGCAGGTCGGTTCCAGACTGATGGCGTTTCCGACGGTTCAGCGCTGGCAGTTGCCCGGCTCGGCGATGCGGTTGGCCGGAGTTCTGCCCAACTGATTGATGCCCAGGCTCATTCGTGGAGAGAGCTGGAGCGTGTCGCGACCGGGAGTCTCGAGGGCGTGTTTGCCGGACTCTCAGAGCGGCTACGGGAGACCCTTGCGACAGCGCTTGATCAGACCCTTGCGACTTGGCGGGAAAGTCTGGTTGATGCCCATCGGGACCTGGCAGGGGAACGCGATGGCCGTTGGGAACAGGCAGCGCAGACGATGGATACCGCAGTCGTCGCCTTGGAACGTCATCAGGAGAAGCTGGTTGGGCAGACCGCTTCGCTGGAGAAGGTGGTCGCGATGCTCGATGATATCACTGCGCTGGAACGCTCCCTCGAAAACAATCTGGCAGCGGTGACGGCCTCTGGTCGGTTTGAAGAAGCTGTGATTTCGCTTTCTGCCGCAACGCAGTTGTTGGCCGCCCGCTCGCGGGAGGTGACCGGAGGGCGTCTGGAATCCGCCGCCACAACTTCCGTTGGAAAGGTCGCATGAATCGATCGCGTATTCGGGAGGGAACGACGATGTCGCTGTTTCCCTTCCTGGCGGTACTCCTCTGCACGATGGGTGCGCTGCTGGTGCTGCTCGTGCTGTTTGGCTACTCCGCCGGGCAGCAGGACCAGCAGGCGGTGGCGGAACGGTCCCAGCAGCAGGCGACAGAGTTGCGGCTTGCAGCGGAGAACCTGCGGTGGCGGCTTGACCAGTTGGTTGCCATGCGGGACCAGACCGGGGCCGACCTTGAGTCGTTGCGGCTGCAACTCGCCGGTATCGAGGAGCATTCGCGAACACTTTCTGCGGAGCTGAAAGAACTACAGCAGATCGATGCTCGGCTGAAGGCTGATGCGGATGGCGACAGTCCTGATGCCGCGGAACTTGCAGCCCTCGAGGAGGCCTTGGCGTCGGCTCGCGAAAGCCTGGATGAGGCCCGCCGCGAGCGTGACTCGCGTCCGCCTGCCTACGCCGTAGTGCCTTATGAAGGGAAGTCAGGAACCCATCGCCGGCCCCTTTTCATTGAGTGCTCCCTTGACGGAGTCTTCTTGCAGCCGGAGGGCATTCGACTCAATCCCGATGACTTTGAGGGGCCCCCGGGGCCCGGCAATCCGCTCGCCAGTGCCCTGCGGGCGGCGCGGGAATATCTGGCCCGGCAGGCGGTGAGTCAGGATGATCCGGCCTTGCGGCCCTATCCACTGCTCCTGGTACGGCCTTCCGGAGTGATGGCCTACTACGCAGCCCGGGAGGCGCTCAGCTCATGGGGAAGTGATTTTGGGTATCAGTTGATTGACGAAGACTGGACCATGGCCTTTCCCAAGAAAGACCTCGCTCTGCAAGACATCGAGATGCAGGCGATCAACGAAGCCCGCGAACGGTTAGTTTGGCTCGCTCAGACCGGTTCGGCGGTACGACGAAAGCGGCCCACGGGGAAGCAGTACCGTGCCTCATCGGTGCGGGGCGGTATCGTCGCCGATAGTGGGCCAAGTGTCCTGGGAGATCAGTCGCGGTGGGATTGGGCTAATCAGCAGGCCGCCCAGGGGCAGAATGGGGGCGGTGGGATCGAGAACGGTTCGGGCGGAGGCGATCGGATTGGAAGCGGTCACGGGAATGGTGGCCTCACAGGGACGGCTGAGGGAGCTCCACCAACCGGCCGGCCGGTTGCAGCGGGCACGGCGGCCGGCGGGCTCGGGCGTGGCGGCGTGGCAGCTGGTATCGGTCAGGGCAGTCCTTCGGCTGTTTCCACAGGCAGCCTGACCGGTGGTGGCTCAGCAGCGGGCGAGATGGCCGGAGGGGTGGGAGGAGAACCCGCCTTCGGCAGTGGCACCGGACAGCCAAGTGGCCTGCCGGGAGGTGGTCCAGCCGGTGGTCTGGCTGATGGCCTTGCGGTCACGGGAGGCATGCCCGGCGGGAGCCAACAGACGAATGGAGGCAACGTCCCGACTGCCACCGGCGGTGGGGATGCCGGTGACAGTGGTGGGG
>JBDQOY010000109.1:0-2528 GCA_040260935.1 Pirellulales bacterium | reverse complement strand
GTTCACGCGTGGTCGTGCTGCCACCCAAGCCCGAGGCGCGAGCCGAGGGAATGTGCGTTGCCGTACCTCTCGCGACGTGGTTTCACTTGCGTGCAATCCGAGTCATCGCGAGGCCGATCAGGTGCTGGCGAGAATGGCTGGACGCTGCTCCCATTTGGTGCGTGGGAGGCCGTATTCGCGGAGTAACTCCAGCACCCGGGTGTCGGTCGCCGGCTCAAAGTGCCGGTAGAACTGCCCGACGGCCCAGAAGTCGAGCGGTTCCAGCAGGCAGACGACGCGGTCGCAGAGAGGCCGAATGGCATCAATGCGATCAGGGGCTCCCACGGGAACAGCCACAATAATTTCCCGAGCGCCGGCGGCCCGAACCATTTTGAGGGCCGCAATCATGGTGGCACCAGTGGCAATGCCATCATCGGTCAGGATGACCGTCCGGCCTGCGATCGCGGCGCGGGGACGGGTCGCGCGGATGGCGGTTTTGCGGCGGCTGATCTCATCGAGTTGACGTCTCCGCTCGGCCTCGATGGAGGCGTTGCCGACATCGGTCATGGCTGTGGCGAAGTGGTTGAGGTAGACCTCACCGTTTTCGGTAACAGCCCCAATGGCCAGTTCCGGCTGGTACGGCGAGCGAAGTTTGCGAGACAGCACCACATCGGGCTCAGCGCCAAGGCCCCGGGCAATGGCGGCCCCCACTTCGACACCACCCCGCGGAATGGCCAGCACGAGCGGCTTCTGTACCTCGGTGCCACGCAGCCGCTCAACCAGCCGCCAGCCCGCCTCGTCACGATCATTGAAAAGCATGGCAGACCCCATTCGTGTCACCTCTCTTTTAGTGAGAATCGAAAACAAATCCGCGGGTGGCACGCGGGAAGGCAGCCTTTGTCGCCGCCTCGCGAAACGCCCGCTCGTGTTTGCCGGAACATCACCCGTGCATCTGCCGGGCAAACCATTCCGCAGCCAGCCGAGCCACGTCATCGAGCGTGCCCGGCTCCTCAAACAAGTGGCTTGCACCGGGTACGATTGCCATCCGCTTCTCACCGGGCAGGTCATGCAGAGCCGCTTCGTTGAGGGCCAGCACCTGTGGGTCGTGGCTCCCAACGATCAATAGCGTGGGGGATTGCAGCCGCTTGATCGCACGGCCTGCTAGGTCGGGCCTCCCTCCCCGGGAAACCACCGCGGCGATGTCGTGGTCAGCCGCTGCCGCGACGATCGCTGCCGCTGCCCCCGTGCTTGCTCCAAACAGACCCAGTGGCAGACCGGCAGTCTGGTCATGCATCCGCGCGAAGTGAATCGCATCAGCGAGCCGATCGGCCAACAGCCCAATGTCAAAAACATTGACGCGATCAGCTGCTTCCCGATCAGTCAGCAGGTCAAACAGCAGGGTGCCAATCCGGGCCTCTTGCAGAACCTCGGCCACATGCCTGTTCCGTGGGCTCAAGCGACTGCTGCCGCTGCCGTGGGCGAAGAGCACAAGACCGATGGCTGATTCCGGCAGGTGCAACTGGCCGGCGAGGCCGATCGGCTCGCCGGCAAGGGAGGTTGAGGGAATCTCGACATCGAGACGCGAGACGGCATGGGTCAGTGGCATGGTAGCACTCCGGGGAAAGGCCCGTCGACGGGCGGGGTCAACTCAGGTGAACGTAGGTCGCCTGGGGTCCCTTCTCTCCCTGCTCTTCGCCGAAGGTGACGGTGCTGCCAATGTCGAGCAGCGGGTAGTCGTGGGCTGGCACCGCGTTGCGGTGGAAGTAGATCTCACGGCCGTCAGTGGTGGCGATGAAGCCGTAGCCCTGCAGCGGGAAAATCTGTGAGACCCGCCCGTGGTGTGGGAGCAGGTGCAATTTGCCTTCGCCCCGGAGACGGTGAATGTGATCCTCAAGCAGCCGGCGGGCAACGAGAAAGGCATCCCGCAGGGCAACCATCACATCTTCGTGGGCATGATCGAGATGGTGCTCCTTGTTGACCACGATTTCGGCGCCCGGCACGAACAGGTCGATGCGAACCGCATAGAGCCGCCCGTCGCGGTGATGGCGGTGTGGCTGAGCAATGACCACATGGCAGCCGGTGATGCGGTCATAGATGCGTTCCAGATCGGCGATTCCGGCAATCGCCTCGTCGCGGACCTGCTCGTCGACGGGGATACCATCAAAACAAATTTGGGGCTCGGTCTGCATGGTCACTCTCCCGGATTCACCGCCCACCTATGAAGAAAAGGCCAGCGGGGGGAAAGACGCCACGTCCTGCGCACGTCCTCAACAGACAACCCTACGCATCAGCAGCGAAGGCAGGCTTGCAGAGAGAAAACGGATGCGGCGTGGTGCGCAAAACCCGACCGGACAATTGGGCTGAGGGCGGACGACGCGGCTTTTACTCAGCCGCAATCGACTCAAGGAGATCGAGAGAGGCTGCCCGGCGGGCGGGCAGCCATGCCGCCAGGGCCGTGATGGCAATGGCGGCGAGAAGATTTTCTGCGACGACAAGGGGCCGAAAACTGGCCGCGATGGGGTGACCGAGCAGCGGCTGGCTGGCCAGTT
>JBDQOY010000108.1:0-8117 GCA_040260935.1 Pirellulales bacterium | reverse complement strand
TATCCGCCGTTGGCGGCCGAATTTGGCGTGCCGATCGTGGTGACCGGCTTCGAGCCACTCGACCTGCTTGAGGGGATTCGCCGGACCGTGGTGCAGTTGGAGGCGGGCCGGGCGGAGTGCGAGAACGCCTACGCCCGGGTGGTCACAGAGGCGGGCAACACCGTAGCCCAGCGACTGCTGGCGGAGGTCTTTGAGCCATGTGACCGCAGCTGGCGGGGCATCGGCCCGATTCCGCACAGTGGCTGGCGGCTGGCGGTAGCCTTTCAGCACCTTGATGCTGAGCAGCGGTTCGGTGTTGGCGACCTGCACGCGGCAGAGTCACCACTGTGCAAAAGCGGTGAGGTGCTTAAAGGCACGCTCAAGCCGAATCAGTGCCCTGCCTTCGGCCGCGAGTGCACGCCGCGGACACCACTGGGGGCGACGATGGTTTCCAGCGAAGGGGCGTGCGCTGCGTATTACCACTATGGGCGAACTGAGCAGCCGTCTGCTGTGGCAGCGGCAGGAGAGTCCTGATGACCGAGTCCCCGGGGGGCGCTCATTTTGCAAACATTGCCTGCCCCACGGCCCGGGGCAGTTCGCCGCAGGTGCTGCTGGGCCACGGCGGCGGTGGAGCGATGTCGCAGGAGCTGATCGAGCAGGTCTTCCTGCCAGCCTTCGGCAACCCGGTCCTTGAGCGGCTGGGTGATTCGGCTGTGCTCGATGGCCTGACGCTCGCAGCTGGGGAGCGACTCGCTTTCGCGACCGACTCGCATGTGGTTCAGCCGCTCGTCTTTCCAGGTGGGTCGATTGGCGAACTGGCCGTCCACGGCACGGTCAATGACCTGGCGATGAGTGGGGCGGTGCCGCGGTTTCTTTCAGCAGGCTTCATCATCGAGGAGGGGCTCCCGATCGCCGAGTTGGCAGAGCTTGTCCGCCGAATGGGCGCGGCGGCGCGGGCTGCAGGGGTGCAGATTGTCACGGGGGACACCAAGGTGGTCGAGCGGGGCCGCGGTGATGGGTTGGTGATCAACACTGCCGGTATCGGCGTGGTGCCAGCGGGCGTGTCGTTAGGCACCGCCGCCGTCGAGCCCGGCGATGCGATTCTGCTCAGCGGCACGATTGCCGACCACGGCATGGCAATCATGAGCGTGCGGGAGGGGCTTGGCTTTGAAGCTGAAATTGCCAGTGACTCAAGCCCGCTGCACGGGCTCGTTGTCGCGATGCTCGACAGTTGCCCGCAGTTGCGGCTGCTGCGGGACCCCACCCGCGGGGGCGTGGCGGCCAGTCTCAATGAGATTGCCGGGCAGACCGGCTTGGGGATTGAGATCGACGAGGCGGCGATCCCGGTGGCTCCGGCGGTGGCTCATGCCTGTGAGCTGCTCGGCTTCGATCCGCTGCAGGTAGCCAACGAGGGCAAGTTGTTGGCGGTGGTGCCGGCCGCAGCGGCCGCAGATGTACTTGCAGCCATGCGTCAGCACAAGTACGGCTGGCAGGCGGTCGCCCTCGGCTGCATCACCGCCGACCACGCCGGCCGGGTGGTCTTGCGGACGGCCATCGGCGGCAGCCGGGTGGTCCCGTTGCCGATCGGCGAGCAGCTGCCGCGGATCTGTTGAGGCCGTTAGCGGTCCCGGGAAACTTGTCCGTCAGCCGGCATTCTGTGGTGGATGCTCGGCCAGAAACTGGCGGAGAGCAGAATTGACCGCCACCTCATCTGGAAAGGCCGCAGCCACATCGGGTTCGAGGCGGACCATGCGGTGCCTTTCGGCGTAGCGGCCAGCATATTTTCCACGGACGACTCCCTCGAGTGAGTGAAAGTCGTACTCGGGTCGCATCTCGTCACTCGGCTCAGGGGAACCGTCCATCTTCATAGTCCTCCCGTTCGCGGCGAGTTGCCTTTCGGCTGCTGATGATTCGTATCGTTAGGCCATCATCGGCATGCACGACAACAAGCAATTGTCCTGCTGTACTTCTGCCCATTGTAATGAAACGGTCCTCAACCTCTGAATGATCGGGGTCAAACGCGGTCAACGCCAACGGATCGCCGAAAACGGTAACTGCTTCCTGGAAGGTCAGACCATGTTTTTGTGCATTTGTGGCTGCTTTCCGGGCATCCCATGAAAAATCCATGATCGTCGAGTCTCGAAGTCACTTGCACACGACCAAGTGAACATAAGTATAGAAAAGATTGTGCGATTTGCAACACGGACCATGCCGGCCGGGTGGTCCTACGGACGGCCATCGGCGGCAGCCGTATCGTCCCGTTGCCAATCGGCGAGCAGCTGCCGCGGATCTGCTAGCAGGCAGGAGTTGTTTCGCTCGCGGAGCCGGTTACCGCTCCCCCGCGGTTTCCCATTCACTGTCGGCCTTCCAGAGTCGCCAACGGAGTTCACAGCCTGCCGGCACCATCACCACCAGCGGAAGTCGGCTGTTGTAGCGAATCAGTCTGGATGGCCCAGGGACGAACCGCGGGGCGGGATTTGTCGGTCCCCCAATAAGGGTCGAGGCCGCATGCTCAAGTCGGCCGTCGACCTCATAGTAGGAGAATCCCCAGCCCTTGATGGTCTGCTCGTTGATCGTGCCACCGAACCGATAGGAGTTCACGCCGTCAGTTTCGATCTCTCGGCCAACAAGGATTTCCACCTGAATCGCTGCGTCATCCCCACGTTTTACATGCGGCAGCAGCACGACCTTCCGCTCCATACCAGCTGGTGGTTCCGGGTAGGCGGCTTCAAGGTTTTTGATTGCTTCAGGGTCGATGGCAGCTGATGGCTCTGGTGCAGCTGAGTAAGCAGGCTGGGCGATTCCCAGACCAAGACTGAGTGACACGACGCCAAAAACGAGAACGAGGAAGGGCTTCATCACGGACGAACTCCAGTGTGCTTGCGGGAGGTGGGGCGTAGGCCGTCAGACTTGTGGAATCGCTGGCGGGTCGAATCGTGACAGAATGATTGTGTCTGCGAATGCTTGGTCCAGCATGATTAAGCGGGCTGGGGGAGATTATGGGCTTGGCGGGGCTGCTCCGCCAAGCGTGGCGGGCTCGGCTCGTCACGGTTGGCCGAGGGATTGGGTTATACTGATGGAGGAGGCCCGTAGATGGTAGATATCCGCTTGCTCGTCGGTGAAGAATGGTCGGAGTGGTACTCCATGACACCGATTCAGCGATTGGAAGCGTCCTCCAAACTCTGGCAGACGTACCTTGAACTTGGAGGGACGCTTGACCCCGAGCCCGATCCTCAGAGTCCTTTCTACGATCCGGAAGAATGGCGTGCGTTCGCTGCTGATGGGCGGGCAGGCGTGCGTCTTGTACGGCGCGGCGGAGTTTAGCCGCGATACCGATATCGTCACGGTGACCGACGAAGACAACCTCCATCGGCTGCAGGCGGCTGTTGAGGAATTGCGTGCTGAACCGATCGCCGTGCCGCCGTTTGAGCGACGCTTCCTCGAATCCGGGCATGCTGTGCATTTCCGCTGTCACCTTCCGGGTGCGGAGGGGATTCGTCTTGATGTCATGGCGAAGGTTCGCGGACTGCCTGATTTCTCCACGCTCTGGGAGCGTCGGACCACGCTGGAAACCGGTAACGAAACCATTGAGGTGCTGTCTTTGCCCGATCTGGTCATCGCCAAGAAGACCCAGCGCGACAAGGATTGGCCCATGATTACGCGACTAGTCGAGGCTCACTATGCCCAGCATGCCGATTCTTCCGAAGATGCAATCATTGAGTTTTGGCTTCGTGAGTTGAGAAGTCCAGTGATTTTGATTGATGTTGCTCGATTATCACCGCAGGCGTGTCAGCGTTTACTTGAGGAAAGGCCGCTGCTTGAGCATGCGGCAGAAGGCAAGGAGGCATTGCTCCGAACAGCCCTTCGGGCAGAAGAGGATGCGGAGCGCGAAATCGATCGCCGCTACTGGGCTCCCCTCAAGCGAGAGTTGGAACAACTCAGGCGTGACCGCCGGCGTGACTGTTGAGAGCAACTTGAGGACCGCATTGAGAAAAGACTGCCGCGGCTCGAAGCGACTGTTTCGCCGGTGTTGAGTCGGCGGGAGTCGTTCGCGAAAAAGTCGTCGCTGGCGAAAGAATGCACGCCATGTCCGGTTCCGCGCAATACACGTGTTGACCACGTCGTGCTACGGTTGATAAACAGCGCAGCGAGAATGGTTATGGCCCAACCGGCCGCGTTCTTTCGTCGTCAATCAGTTTTTGGAGCCGCTCGGCGAGTTGGCTTGCCAGCTGAGGCCGAGCGGCAGTGACATCATTTTTTTCACCAGGGTCGGCACTGAGATCGAATAGTTGGTACTGCGGCACGTTCGTGTTCGCCAGTTGCTGTTCAACTACCAAGTTTCTTGCCTGTTTGCGATCGTGTCGCACGAGTTTCCAGTCGCCAACCCGCAGCCCAAAGTTGCCACCGCCACCGTTGTCCTGCTGAACAAGATGGTCGCGGCCCGTTGCACCGGTTTTGGCAAGAAGGGCATCGCTGACGTCGAGACTGTCAAGGCAGGCATCAGCGGGCATGGCCTGGCCAACGAGGCTTGCCAGGCTGGTGGCGAGGTCGATGGTGCAGACGAGTTCATCTGAGACGCCAACTGGAATGGTGCCCGGCCAGCAGGTGATGAAGGGCGTCCGGGTGCCACCCTCATAGACGCTGTATTTGCCCCCGGAGTAGGGGCCGGCTGCGCGGTGGGCTCCATTTTTTTCGACCGCGTCATCCTTGTAGCCGTCGTCAAGGACCGGGCCGTTGTCACTGCAGAAGACAACCAGCGTGTTTTCGCTGAGCCCGTTGTCGGCGAGCGTCTTCGTGAGTTCGCCGACGCACCAGTCGAGTTCGAGAATGGCGTCTCCGCGGGGACCGAGTTGCGACTTCCCCTGGAATCGTTCGTGAACCACGCGGGGTACGTGACACTCATGAGCAGCAAAAAACAGAAAGAAGGGTTTTCCTGCAGTTTTCTGCGCGTGGATAAAATCCTTGCTCTGTGCCACCCACGCGTCAGCGAGGTCTTCATCACGAAACCGAGCCGCAGTGCCACCGGTGTAGAACCCGATGCGGCTGATGCCATTGTGAATGGTCTGGTTGTGGCCGTGAGACCAGTCCATTTTGAGCGTGTCGCGGGCGGTGACGCCGGTGGGGTGGTCAGGAGACGGTTGCTTGTTGCCCACCCAGAGCGGATCAGATGAATCAAGATTCTTGACATGGTGATCCTGCACATAGACCTGAGGGACGCGGTCATTGGTTGTCGGCAGCAAAAAACAGGAATCGAAGCCAATTTCGAGAGGGCCTGGTTTCAGTTCGCCGTTCCAGTCAGGGCCGCCTTCTCCGCCAAGGCCCAGGTGCCATTTGCCAATGACAGCAGTCGTGTAGCCCGCCTGCTGAAGCAACGAGGCAATGGTCTCGGTACCAGGCTGAATGATGGCCGGTGAGTTCGGCGGGGCGATGCCGGTGCCTTTTCGGCGGAAGGCATAGGTGCCGGTCAGGAAGGAATAGCGGGTCGGTGTGCAGGTGGAGGCTGAGCAGTAGCCGCTGGTAAACCGCTGGCCCGTGGCAGCGAGTGCGTCGATGTGGGGTGTTTTGATCGCCGTGGCTCCGTTGCAGGAGACATCACCGAAGCCCAGGTCGTCAGCCATGATGACGATGATGTTAGGACGATCTGCCGGGGGCGTGGCCAGCAGAACGCGCCGTGGCGTCACCAGGGCGAGTGCCACAAATGCAAGGAGAAACACCACCCGTGCAATACATTGTTGGGGATGTGCAGAAAATGGTTGGTATCGCATGGACAGCATCTCCCTGGGGCGGCATGCATTCGAAATCAAAAGAATCAGCAGAATACCATGCCCGCAGACGCTCCATGGTTACGCTACTTCGCACCAGCTTTTTTGTGGCTTTTCCTTTTGGCCTGGGAGTGTGCGAGTCCCTGGAAAACTGGGGCAACCAGTTCTTTTTCCCATGTATTCAGTTGTTTTCTGAGGTCTTTGACCATGTTCTGGTTTTCAGCCGCAATGTTCTTGGATTCGGCAACGTCGTCCTCAAGGTTGTAAAGGTGGGGCTTGGCCCCTTGGGTTGGGATGACAACCTTATGGTTGCCGGCCCGGATGGCGTATCGCTGTTGGTCAAACTTCCGAATGAAGATCTGTTTGTGGGGTAAGGTTTGATTCTTGCCGGTGAGATAGGGGATCAGGTTAACGCCATCAAGCGGCCGGTCAGCGGCAATCGGTGCGTTGGCAAGGGCGGCAATCGTCGCGAAAATATCGAGTGAAAGAACCGGTTTGTCGTAGGTTGTGCCCGTGGGAAATCCGCGAGGGAATCTGGCGGCGAAGGGAACACGATATCCCCCTTCCCAGACGTCTGACTTGCCGCCTTTGAGCGGTGTGTTCTGTGAAGCATTCTTGAGGAAGGGGCCACCGTTGTCAGAGAGGAAGACAACAAGCGTGTCATCTAAGACATGTTGGTCGCGGAGGGCTGAGAGGACATCTCCGACGCCATCGTCTACCGCGCTGACCATTGCTGCATACGTCTTTCGCTTCCCTGACAGGCTGGGAAATCGGTCGAGGTATTTCGTCGTGGCTTGCAGGGGAAGATGCGGCGCGTTGTAGGCGAGGAAAAGAAAAAACGGCTGGTCAGCATGGGCCTCAATGAAGTTGACGGCGGCATCGGAAAACTCATCGGTGAGATATTGTGTCGGTTTGACCGGCGTACGGTTTTTCAGAATCCAGGTCCGGTAGCTCTCGTTCTCATCCTTCGCGGCGGTGCTGTCCTGAATTGTCAGGGCTTCCGGTAGGTATTGGTGGCCACCCCCAAGATGGCCAAAGAACTCATGAAAGCCGCGGGCCAGAGGGTGGAGCGTCTCGTGGGCACCGAGGTGCCATTTGCCCACAATGCTGCAGCGATATCCGACAGCGGAGAGGGTATCAGCGATTGTTGTTTCGCTGCGTGGCAGGCCCATGCCTGGATCATTCGTTCGGTAAATCGGGTTTCGCTCAAAGCCAAATCGCTGGCCATACCGGCCAGTGATAAATGCGGCCCGGCTGGGGCCACAAACGGGGTAGGCGACATAGCCACTGGTGAAGCGAACCCCCTCTTGAGCAATTGTATCAATGTTGGGGGTAGGGATGTCGGTGCAGCCATTGAATCCGACGTCAGCGTAACCGAGATCATCGGCCATGATGACGACGAGGTTCGGGGTCTTCATGGGAGTGTTCTCTGTAGGGCCATTTCTTGGCGTAACAGCAATCCTCGTGGTTGGCTGCTGGCTCGCAGATCTTCCCTCTGAGTTGGCCTCAGCGACTGCAGGAAGAAATACCGCCAGCAACAAGAACATCATGCCAGTCAGTCTCATAAAAAGTTCCTTTGCTGCTGGAGCAGGAAGAGCCTGTGGACTTTGGTTATCACCATTCAGGCGAGGATGTCTTGAATGACATGCCCGTGGACGTTTGTCAGGCGACGTTCAAGCCCATTGTGATAGAACGTCAGCCGTTCGTGATCGAGGCCCATCAGGTGTAAGATCGTTGCATTGAAGTCGTAGACGGTCGTGGGATTCTCGGCGGCCTTGAAGCCGAACTGGTCGCTGCTGCCGAAACTGAACGCACGCTTCACGCCGGCCCCGGTGAGGAAGCAGGTGAAGGCATCGGGGTTATGGTCTCTGCCAGTGCCATTTGCTTGGAGAAAGGGCATTCGGCCAAACTCGGTAGCCCAGACAACCAGCGTGTCATCCAGCATGCCTCGCTGCCGTAGGTCGGCAATCAAGGCAGCCGTCGGCTGATCCATGATTTCAGCCTGCATGGCGTGGGTTTTGAAGATGTCGTTATGGGAGTCCCAGTTGGTAATGCCGTTTCCTCCTGAAGGATCACTTCCGTTGAACAGTTGCACCACCCGCACACCTCGTTCCAGAAGCCGGCGGGCGAGAATGCAGTTGCGGGCGTAGGCACCGCGGAGTTCACTGCCCCCCTCAACGCCGTAGGCCTCCAGGGTGGTGACTGATTCCGTTGAAAGGTCCATCACCTCAGGGATCGACATCTGCATTTTTCCAGCAAGTTCATAACTGGCAATGCGGCCAGCCAGATCAGAGTCGCCTGGGTGATGCTCTAGGTGGCTTGCGTTGAGTCGCTGGAGGAGGTCCCGGGTTCTGGCATCATCGGTAGGTGTCAGGC
>JBDQOY010000107.1:0-3417 GCA_040260935.1 Pirellulales bacterium | reverse complement strand
TGGCAGAAGTCGCAGGCCGCTTCACCGGCTGGCGAAGTCGTCAAGCCTATGGGAGCGGCGAATTGCCATCCTGGCGACGTTCCATTTCATCCGGCATGACGACTTTGACGAACTGGTCATCGTGCCGGACGGGCTGCTGTGGTACCTGCCCTTCGAACTGCTTCCAGTCGAGGCCGACGACAGCCTCCGTCTGCGTGACGTCTGCCGGCTTCGGTATTGCCCCACGCGAAGCCTCGCCGTCACGGCTCGACGGCCAGCCACCGCCCAGCCATTTACCGCCATCTACGACGGTCTCGCCTACCGGGGCGACCCGCCGGAACGGACGGCAGAAACGCTGGCCCGCCTCACCGCGAACCTCGAGAACGCCATCAGCCTCTCACCCACCGCGCGAAAAATTCCGGTGGCACTGCCGGCGTCCCTGGCCGACACGCTAGCGGTCTTTGACGATCTTGCCCCTCGGGCCACAAGTTCGGGCCAGCCGCTCGTGGCGGCCGTCGCTGGTCACCCTGGCATGTCCCTTCCTGACTGGCTGCGGCCTCCGGCAAAGGCTCCCCGCTGTGTTCTGCTGACCGGACTACAGACACAGGTAGCTAACGGACTGAGCCGCGTGTCCGGCAGAGCCGGCCATGATCTCTTCACCACTGCAATGGATCTGGTAGCCGCTGGTGCTGAAACCCTGGTGCTCAGCCGCTGGAATGTCGGCGGGCGAGTGAGCATTAACCTGGGACTTGAGTTCCTCCGAGATCAGCCCATCGACACCTCCATGGGAAGCCCACCGTCCGCAGCAGAACGCTGGCAGCGGGCGGTCGATCTGGTCACCAATGAACAGCCCGACTTCGACCGGGAGCCACGGCTGCAGGTGAAAGGTTCAGCGGTTCTACCCGACGCCCAGCATCCGTTCTTCTGGTCCGGATTTGCCCTGATCGACTGCGGCGTGATCCCTCACGATGCCGCTGACCCTCCGGCAGAAGCCGCCGACTGACAGGGCTCAACGCAGGCATGTTCACAATCGCATCGACCACTTCCGTGCTGCTGCCGGATGCCCCCAGCCTCGCCTCCCATCTGGTGCTGGCTGGCGTCACAGCCGTCGCTGCGGCCGTCAACTCGGTTGCCGGTGGCGGCACGATCCTCACCTTTCCGGCCTTGGCCACTATTCTGCCTGCGAGCCCCGCCCGACTTGTCATCGCCAATGCCACCAGCACGATTGGCCTCTGGCCCGGAGCACTGACCGCCGCCTGGGAATATCGCCACGAGCGGCGAGGCCAGCCCCCGTGGGCGGTCTGGCTGATGCTGCCGAGTGTGGCCGGCAGCCTGGTGGGCACCGCGCTCGTCCTCGTGCTGCCGCCAGTCATCTTCGAGCTGCTGGTTCCCTGGCTGATCCTGCTGGCCGCCAGTCTGTTTGCCATTCAGCCGCAGGTCTCGGCCTGGCTGGCTCGACGCCGGCAGGCAGACCAGCCGACCGCCACCGATCGGCCCAGCCGCAACACCCTGCTGCTCGCAGCGAGCCTGCAGTTTCTTGTGGCGGTTTACGGTGGCTACTTCGGGGCAGGCATCGGCATCCTGATGCTCGCCGTTCTGGGCAGTCTCGACCTCGGCGATGTCCACCAGCTCAATGGCGTCAAGAATGTCCTCGGCATGGGCATCAACGCCTGTGCCGCCGGCCTCTTTGCCCTTGGCAGCCTGACCGGCACGGCCGTTGTTGCCTGGACCGAGGCTGGTGTGATGGCGGTCGCTGCAGCAGTCGGGGGGATTGTGGGTGCCCGGCTGGCCCGGCAGTGCGCTCCTGCACGAATTCGGCGTCTCATCGCAGTGATCGGCTTCGCCTTGGCGGGCTATCATTTCCTGTGTTGAGGCCCCAAGGCTGACCCGGGCTGCGTTCCGACCGTTCCTTCGCCACCGTGCTGATGCTCGTCTCCACCGACCACCTCTCGAAGTCATACGGCAGATTCCAGGCACTCACTGACTGTTCGCTGACAGTCACACCAGGAGAGGTCTTTGGCCTGTTGGGACCTAACGGCGCCGGTAAGAGCACCCTGCTGCGGCTGCTGCTTGGGTTCACCCAGCCGACTGCCGGTTCAGCACAGATTGCCGGCCACGATTGTCACACCGCGTCGCAGGCTGTCCGCCGCAACACCGCCTATCTGCCGGGAGAGGCCCGGCTGTTTCGGCGGATGCGGGGATCACAGGTGCTCGATTTTTTTGCTGACCTCCGCCCCGAGTGCAACCGTGATCGGGCCACCAGCATTGCGGCCCGACTCGACCTTGACTGCCGGCGGCAGGTTGCCCGGATGAGCACCGGGATGCGACAGAAACTTGCCCTGGCAATGGTGCTGGCCATCGACTGCCCGCTAATCATCCTCGATGAGCCCACGGCAAATCTCGATCCGACCGCCCGCGCGGAGGTGCTCGACCTTGTGCAGGAAGCCCAGCATGCCGGCCGCACCGTCATCTTCTCGTCGCATGTCCTCTCAGAGATTGAGGCCACCTGCGACCGGGTGGTCATCCTGCGAGCCGGCCGCCTCGTCCACGAACAGTCGATCGCGCACCTCCGGCAACGTCATCGCATCTCAGCGCGACTTGCCCAGCCCTTGGGTGCGATCCCTGAAGAACTCGCCGAGAGCGTCACGGTTTTGCGGCAAGCGGACGGTCAGGTCGTCCTTGAGGCGGCTGACTCGCTGACAGGCCTACTCGGCTGGCTGGCCGGACTGCCGCTGAGTGAACTACGGATCGAACCGGTCGGCCTGGCGGTGGTCTATGACCATTACCACCGCAACGCTGATGCGAACGGTCGGCCGGCAACCGACCCGAATTGATTCCAAAGGATTCGTCTCATGTGGAACACAGCAATCTGGAAAAAGACCTGGGGCGACCAGTTGATCCTCGGCCTCGCCTTCACCGCCCTCTGGGCTGCGTTTCCGTGGATCTACCTCGGACTCTCGGCCCAGATTGAAATGAATGCCTTTCAAGACGTTCTGCTCCGGGCGATTCCCAAAGACTGGCAGAAACTCTCTGGCGTTCCCTTCGCCGAGGTGGCGACACATGGTGGCCGCGTGGCCCTGGCCTTCGTCGATCCGGTTGTCATTCTGGCAGCCACCGTCTGGGGCGTCACCCGGGGCAGTGACGCGGTCTCGGGGCAACTTGAACGGGGCACGCTAGAGATGATGCTGGCCCAACCGGTCAGCCGCCGGGCGGTCTACGTCACCCAAGCACTGGCCAGCACCGCCGGAGCAGCCTGCCTCTGCATTGTGCTCTACACCGCCGTCTACACAGCGGTGGCCTTCGGGCCCTGGGCCGGCAAGGTTGACCCGCTGCTCTTTCTGCCGGCAGCCGTTAATGTGTTTGGGCTGATGGTCTGCATGGGCGGACTGGCGGCTGGCGTCTCGGCCTGTGACAGCTACCGCTGGCGAACGATCGGGG
>JBDQOY010000106.1:0-8483 GCA_040260935.1 Pirellulales bacterium | reverse complement strand
GCACCAGCGCTGGAAGCGCAACAGAAACATCTCCAGCCAGTTCCCGCCCGCGATCCATGGTCGAACCAAGGGTGTCGTGGCATTCAATGGTCGTCAACTCCGTAACCGCCCGGAGATGCGCCAGATCGTGGGCCGAAAGCATGGGTTCCTCTGAGCATGGCTCGAAACAGAAGCAGCATTGGGCACTCCTCCCAGAGCCTGCTCGGCATGAGCGAGGAGGCAGGGAGGCTGGGGGGATCAGGTCGATTGAACGTGATCTGCCCGGCGTCGGCAAGGTCGCTGCGGGCCGGCGACCTTGACCGCACAAGTCGCGGCGCGGTACCCCCCCGGCACAACTGGGGCGTCATCCGGGCATCACCGGGTGGCCCCGGTCTGTCCTCAGAGCATGGGTCCGCGACCGCGTGCGAGTTCTCGTTTCTCTCCTGCTGGCGGTGCCCGTCTTCCTGCTCGGTCTGACAGGAAGGCAACAGCTTGCTGCGCAGACGGTCCAACTGCCTCCCCCGGCAGCATCGTCGCTCGACCGGATCGCCCAGTCGCAGGCCTCACCCTACGGCTATCCGCTCTCGCCACCGCCACCGGCCTGGGATCCCTACGGCCCGCAGGCGAGCCAGATCTATCCAGTCCCGGCAACCAACCCCACGCCCACCTGGGCCACCTCGGCTGTCACCGGCCAGCCTGGGTACCCCGGCTATTCCACCGCGCCACCGCCGACCATACCGGCGAGTTATCCCCAGCCACCAACCCAACAGAGTGAGTGGTTCCAGCAGACCTACCAGCAGACCCTACAGGTTTATCAGGGAGCCCGTGGCAGTTGGACCTACCTGCTGGGCAACGGGCAGGGAACCCGCGTGGCGGTCAACGAACTCGATACCTCAGCCACCTTCGCCATGCCATTCTTCATGAACTCGCAGGCGAACCTCAATCATGCCCCGCTGCTGATCACACCCGGCTTTGGGCTGCAACTCTGGGACGGCCCTCAACAAACGGTAGGGACCCAGGCTGACTTGCCGGCGAACACCTACGACGTCTTCCTCGACACAGCCTGGAATCCACAGTTCACGCCGCTGTTCGGTGCTGAACTTGGGGTGCGGGTCGGCTTCTTCACCAACTGGGATGTTTTCGTCACCGACAGCTGGCGTGTGATGGGCCGGGCGATCGGTACCCTGCGGATGACCCCAACCTTTCAGGGCAAACTCGGGGTGGTCTACCTCGACCGCAATCAGGTCAAACTGCTGCCAGCGGTCGGCTTCACCTGGACACCGAACGCTACCTCACGATTCGACATCTTCTTTCCGGCACCCCGCGCTGCCTGGAAGTTCGGCCAAACCGGCCGGCACGCCTGGTGGGGCTATATGGCCGGGGAGTACGGGGGCGGTGCCTGGACTTTTCGCCGCAGCCCGTTGTCCGGTGGGATGATCACCCGCTTCGATTACAACGACATTCGAATCTCACTCGGTACCGAATGGACCCCGCTAGCCCCGACGGGGCTGGCTGGCAACTTCGAGATCGGCTACGTCTTCTACCGGCAACTCTTCTACGTCACCGGACCACCGGGCTTCCAACAAATCACCGACCTCCCCAGCACGATGATGTTCCGGCTGGGGCTGGCCTACTGACGCGGGAGTTGGCCATGCCGACCCGCAGCCCCCACCACCTGTTCTGGCACCGCCTAGTGGCGTCCCTGCTGCTGGCGACCAGTTGCCTGCTGCCGAGACTCCTCTGGGCTGACGCCGACCAGATCATCCCACTGCCAGCCCTTGAGCCGATCGACGAGACCTTCTTCCAACGCATTCGTCTGGCTGCGTTTGGGGATCCGCAGGATCTCACTGAGCCGCTGCTTCCGGATGACGTGGCCCCGCCAGGCCAGCCCCGCCAGGAACAGGAACCACCCGGTCGGAAACTCCCGCCCGGGGCCAAGCCGGGAGCCCTCCAGCAGGTCATCTTCACGGCCACCGAACTCCCGCGGCTGGGCGCGAACGGACTTGGACTGGCCACCCTCGACATGAGCCTGACGATCGGCATGCCGGCCCCGACAGTCGACTCACCGCTGCTGGTCACCCCCGGCTTTGGCTGGACGTTCGTCGATGAGGCCAGCGGGCCGATGGATCCCGGCCTACCGGCAACGCTCTATGAATCATGGATCCAAGCCCGCTGGATGCGGAAAGTCGGCGACCGGCTCGGCGTCGATCTGGCGGTCGCCCCCGGCTGGTACAGCGACTTTGTCAACGACACCTCTCAGGCCTTTCGCATCACCGGCCATGGCTTTGGAGCCTGGGAAGCCACCGCGGACCTGCGGGTGGTGGCGGGGGTGATCTATCTCGACCGCTACGACGTCAATCTGCTGCCAGCCGGCGGTCTGCTCTGGACACCGAGTGATGACCGGCGGTTCGAATTGATCTTCCCCCGCCCGCGGCTTGCCTGGCGAATCAAGGAAACCAGCCGGGCTGCGCAGTGGATCTACCTTGCCGGTGAGTTTGGGGGCAATCAGTGGGCGGTCCGCCGCGATTCAGGGGCCGATGACATCGTCGTCTACCACGACTACCGACTGCTCGCAGGCTGGGAACGCCGGCCGGCCGATCTCGGAATCAGCTGGCGGCTGGAAACCGGCTGGGTCACGGGCCGACTGGTTGAGTACTACGTCACTGATACCGCGGACTATCGGCCCAGCGACACATTCCTCGTGCGGGTCGGGGTGTGGTACTAGTTTGCGCGCGACGGGGCCTTCCATGGACCCCGCCGCTTCCGCCATCGCCGCCGCAGCCAAGGTGCGGCTCGATGGCACGCTGGCCATCCTGGCCAGAACATTTCGCGCGGCCACATGAGGCTTTCGTGGAACTTGCCGGCCACTTGCGGACCACATGAAATGGCGACCATTTGGTAGGCTGCCTGCTCCCAAAAACAAAAACGCTTCTTCCACGCACACCCCCTCGGAGACCGTCAGCATGAGTGAGGCGACCGTTCGTGGCGTCATCCACCTGATCGAAGAAACAAAAACCTACGGCCAGAAGGGCTTTCGCAAGCGTCTGGTTGTCCTGGAACAGACCACCGACGGTGGCTTCACCAACTACATCCCCGTTGAATTCATCAAAGACGGGTGTGATGCAGTGGACGACCTCAAGATGGGTGACGACGTCGAAGTAACCTACCGCCTCAGTGGCCGCCGCTGGCAGCGAGACCCCGGCAGCGAAGCAAAATATTTCCTCTCGGCCGAAGCCCTGAACTTCCGGGTGCTCTCCGGCGGTGGGAGCGGCCAAGCCGGCCAGTTCGATCCGAATCAGGCCCTGGCCGAAGCCGCCGAAGATGACATCCCCTTCTGACGAACTCGAGCTGGCCCCGGCTGCTCCCGCCAGGGGTGACGTCGCAGTCGTCTATCGGGACACCAGGCTGCTTGTCCTCAACAAACCGTCAGGCCTGCTCGCAGTCCCAGGCCGCGGCCCTCATCTGCAAGACTGCCTCGCCAGCCGTGTGCAGGCGGTCTTTCCGGACGCTCGGGTCGTGCACCGACTCGACCGCGACACCTCAGGGCTGATGCTGATGGCCCGCGACGCTGATGCCCAGCGGCAGGTGAGTCGCCAATTCGAACAGCGGCAGGTGCACAAGGTCTACGAGTGCATCGTCTGGGGCGTTCCAACAGCCGCAGCCGGCCGCATCGATCTGCCGATCGGCCGTGACCCCGACCATCCGCCTCGATACCAGATCGACCATGTCCACGGCCGGTCCTCTCAAACCGACTGGCACATGAACGAGCCACTGGGTGACCGGGCCCGGCTGGTCGTCGAGCCGATCACGGGACGGTCGCACCAGATCAGGCTGCATCTGGCAGCCAGCGGCCATGCGATCCTCGGTGATCCCCTCTACGCCAACGCCGCCGCCCTAGCCGCTGCGACACGGCTCTTGTTGCACGCCCGCGAGTTGCAGCTCACCCACCCCAGCGATGGCCGCAGCATCTCGTGGCAGTCAGCCTGCCCGTTTTGAATGGCTAGCTGGCCGCCTCGCTTGGACCACCGCCACGGCTCACGTGACCAGAAATCGGCGGACTGCCTCAAGGAACGCCGCTGGCTGCTCGGCATGCACCCAGTGACCGGCGCCGATGATCGACTCGATCGTGGCCGCCGGAAAAAGCTGGTGGATCACCGGCGCATGCTCGGGTTTGATGAACAGCGACCGGTTCCCTCGCAGGAACAGGGTCGGACCAAAAAACGGTGCCGCGTCCGCTGTATCTGGCCAGTCGAGGATCGTGTCGAACTGCCGTTCGATGGCATCAAGGTTTGCTGTCCACGCCAACCCCTCGGTCCGGCTGACAATGTTCGTCACCAGAAAACCCCGCACGACGGGATCAAGAATATCCTCGGCCAACGCTGCCTCAACATCACTGCGCCGGGCACAGTCCGCCAGCGGCACCCGCTGCATGGCGTGGACATACCCGATTGGTGTGCCCCGGGAGCGGGCCGGCGGAATATCAACGACCAGCAGCCGTTCGACCAGGTCAGGCCGGGTGAGGGCCAGCAGCATCGCCACCTTTCCCCCCATACTGTGACCGATGAGCGTCACCGGGCCGCCAACCTGCCGTTCGATGAAACTGGCCACATCACCCGCCATTGCAGGATACTCATGGCGATCGTCCCAGGGGCTTTCCCCATGATTCCGCAGGTCGACCGTGAACACCTGAAACGCCTCGGCCAGCTGGCGGGCAATCGCCGACCAATTTCGCTTGGAGCCGAACAGACCATGCAGAATCACGACCGGCCGACCGGCCCCGTAGGCATTGAACGCGAGATCGACCGTCACCCTGAACCTCCCAACCGCTCCTGTGGCACACCGTGCCTGCTTCAAGTTTCGCATACTCCGTGCCAAAACTGCAGAGGGCCGACCACGCCGGCTTCGTCGCCCGGTTTTCCTGGGACACGCCGGCGGCTCACGACCCCGGCTGAAGGACTGAAAGGACGCCCATGCGAGCTGTGATCCAGCGAGTCCGTCAGGCAGCCGTCCGCATTGACGGGAGTCCACCTGCCAGCATCGGCACCGGCCTGCTGGTGCTTCTCGGCGTTGCGGTGGGTGACACTGTGACCGACGTCGAATGGCTGGCAAGCAAGACGGTGCAGCTGCGGATTTTCCCCGACGCCGACGGCAAGATGAACCGGGACGTCCGGGCGATTGCCGGTGACCTGCTGGTGGTCAGCCAGTTCACGCTCTTGGGCGATGCCCGCAAAGGGAACCGCCCCAGTTTCATGCAGGCTGCTCGACCAGACGAGGCGATCCCCCTCTATGAAGCCTTCCTGCAGGCGATCGACGTCCGCACGGGGCGGCCTCCGCAGCGGGGCGTCTTTGCGGCCGACATGCAGGTAAGCCTCATCAACGACGGTCCGGTCACCATTCTGCTGGACTCGCGGGAGGCGTGACCGGCTCCAAGATGCGGTGCTGCCCATCGCGGCGATGATCCCCACAGCGCCCGACCTCGGTGAACGACCGGGCTTACCAGAGGCCAACCAACGCGACCGCCTTCGGGGACCCCTCCCGAACAGGATCGTTCCCAAGGCCACCCCAACAACCCACGCATGGACACCTCGCCAGGAACGGCCTGTCACCCCTAGACTGGTGTTCGCGTGCGGAGGGCCTCGGTAGGCCCTGCGTTTCCGCTCACTGCCCCCTCCAGACAAAGGTTCTTCACATGCAGGCTTGTCACTGGCTCATGATCGCGGTCCTGACCGCTGGTATCTCTCTCACTTCGCCTTCGCACGCGCAGGAAGCAGCCACCCTGCCACGCTGTTTCCTCGATATCACGGCCGACGGCCAGCCTCTGGGCCGAATTGTGATTGAGCTCCGGGCGGATGTCGTGCCAAAAACGGCTGAAAACTTCCGCGCGCTCTGCACCGGCGAGAAGGGCTTCGGTTACAAGGGCAGTTCATTCCACCGGGTGATCCCCAACTTCATGTGCCAGGGGGGAGACTTCACCAACCACAATGGGACCGGTGGGAAGAGCATCTATGGGACGAAGTTCGCCGACGAGAACTTCTCGCTCAAGCACACCGGCCCGGGCGTGCTGAGCATGGCCAACGCCGGCCCCAACACCAATGGCTCGCAGTTCTTCCTCTGCACGATCAAGACTGATTGGCTCGACGGCAGGCACGTCGTCTTTGGCCAGGTGGTCGAGGGCATGAATGTCGTCAAGCAGATGGAAGCCCTTGGCTCACCATCGGGCCGCACCCGCGCGAAACTCGAAATCGCTAACTGCGGCGAACTCAACCCACAGCCTGCGCCGTGATCCAGGCCGCCCTGGTGACTGCATGGCAGACATGATCCGAGACAGTGGGAACGGACCGGGGACGGGTCTGCGCGGCTGCCTCGGCACTCTCGCGGCAACGACCCCAACACGGCCCTCGTCGGCCCACGATGCCTGGCACGATCCAGTGAGAGGGATCAGGTGGGTGGTATGGGATCCGAGAACGGGGAACACCCAGTGACACCCTGTTTAAGCCGCCGCTGTTGGCATACCGTCGGCTAGGGTTCAGCAGCGCTGGCGTCCCACTGTTCTGTCTTGGTCTGCTCATGAAGCCACTCTTCCCTGCGGTCACCGGCCTCACTCTCCTCTGCTGCCTGGCTAGTGGGCCGGCGGCAACCTGCTGTCATGGCCGAGAACTCGACATTGCACCGCAGGGCATCAGTCCGCAGCGAACGCTATCCACCACGATCGCGGGTCATGGCGAGGGGGCCTTGGCTTGGCTCACCTTGGCTCGGCTCAACTGGTCACCTGTCCCAACACCGCCAGCACTGCCAACAGCGAGCCTCCTCGGCCTCCTCTCCCCGCGACTCAGCAGCGGCATCACCAGCCGCCAGTTCGGCGGCCTGCAGACCCACGACGGGCGGCTCGCTGGCCTCGGCATGCTTTCTCCCCGCCTTGCGCCGGCCCTCGTCCTCGTTGGCTTCCCACCGGCCAGCCGGCGGGAACGAATGCTCTATGGCGTTGCCGTGCTCTTACCCCGCGCCGCGGTGGCAGTTGAGATGCTGCGGGAAGGGCGCCGGCGGGTGCCACGCCACCGGCGTCGCTGATTCGCTTCCCGGAATGGGGACACCCGCCCCGTTTGTGAACGCTCTGCTGGAACTCCAGCCGACACCAAAGCCGCCTGAGACCATAGGCTGAAAGCCGCCAGAACGATTGCAATCAACCACGCGTCGGGCCGCTTCGCAAACCTGCTGCTCGGCTGTGGAACTGGGGACCGGGACGGGCTGAAGAGCGTGATGATCATGAGAAATAGACCGAGACAACCCCGCAGAAAACATTTCTCTCGAGTGCTGATCGCCTCCTTGGCTGTGACGTTCTCACCGGTGGTCGCCACCGCAGCACCACCCAGCCCACCGGGAACTGCACCAGACAGTGAAGCCGCAACGAGTGAAGCCGAACTGGCTCGCTACGCCGGCAGTTGGCGGGTGGTTTCCATCGAGGCCAATGGGGTCGTTTCCGCTGAGAACAAGCGAGTCATCGTGGTAACCAACCGGCCAGACGGCAGCTGGACGCTCACCGTCGATGACCAGAAGATTGCCAGCGGAACAAACTCGCTCGATCCGCTCGCGGTTCCCAAGGCGATCGACATCACCGTTACTGCCGGGCAAGGCAGCGGGAGTGTGCTGCGGGGTATCTACGAACTCTCCGACCAAACCCGGCGGCTCTGTTTTCGGGGTGGGACCGGCTGGCGGCCCCGTGCGTTCTCTGCCGCCGCTGGCTCTGACAGTGTGCTCGTTATGTTTCAGCGTCAGTGAGAATGTCCGGGCCAGCACGTCTCACAAGGCTCACCCAATGAGCTCTTCGGACTCGACCGGCTCGGTCAACGCGAGCCAGCGCGGAGGGGGCCCATCACAACGCCCGCCAATCAATCCACCAGATGGCAGGCTACCTCATGCCCAGCGGCGACCGGTCGCAGGGCAGGCACCTCGCGGGTGCAGCGATCTTCTCGCAACGGGCAACGGGTGTGGAACGGACACCCGCTCGGTGGATTGACCGGGCTGGGCAAGTCACCGGCAAGCACCACCCGCTGCCGCGACCGCTCCCGGGCCGGATCGGGGAGGGGAACCGCTGAAATCAATGCCTGCGTGTAGGGGTGCCGAGGCTGCTTGATGATCGTGTGCGTCGCTGCCAGTTCAACGATCCGGCCAAGGTACATCACGGCAATCCGGTCACTCACATGCCGCACGGCAGCCAGGTCATGGGCAATAAAAATCAACGTCAACTGGAGGTCGTTCCGCAGGTCGGCCAGTAGGTTGATGATCTGCGCCTGAATCGAGACATCGAGCGCACTGATCGGCTCATCAGCGACGATCAACTCAGGCCCGAGGGCCAAGGCCCGGGCAATTCCAATCCGCTGCCGCTGGCCACCAGAGAATTCATGTGGATAGCGGCGAATCACCTGGGGATCGAGACCGACGGTCTTGAGCAACTGCTGCACCCGTTCCCGCCGCTGGCTGCCGCTGTCGATGGCAAAGTTCCGCAG
>JBDQOY010000105.1:0-8000 GCA_040260935.1 Pirellulales bacterium | reverse complement strand
GCCGGTCGCCTGACGGATGAGGCTTCCTGCGGCAAGGAATGCATTGATGCGTGGCCCACGCCATCGACGAACAGTCCGGACTGCCCGCTCGCTGCGGCTCGAGCAGTTGGAGCCGCGGCTTGCCTTCAATGCGGCACCCACCGAGATGGCCCTGTCGGCTGATTTCGTCAGCGAAAACCAGCCCGCCGGGACGGTGGTTGGCGAGTTCACAACAGTTGATCCCGATGCGGGTGATGTATTCAGTTACGCACTCGTGGCCGGAGCGGGTGATACCGATAACGCGTCGTTCTCTCTTGATGGCGGCCTGCTGCGGACAGCCGTCACGTTTGACCATGAGGCCCAGGGCAGTCGCCAGATTCGTGTGCGGTCGACGGATTCCGGCAACGCGGTGGTGGAGGTGGCCTTTACGATTGAGGTTCGCAATGCGGCTCCCGTCGGCAGTGTGGGCATCACCGGGTTTGCGATCGTAGGGGCGACGCTGGCTGCCACGCACTCCCTGGTCGATCTTGACGGCTTCGGGAGCGTCAGCTGGCAGTGGTCTGCTGACGGGGTGCCGATTGGGGCTGCAACGGGCGAGACCTATGCCCTGACGGCAGCCGATGTTGGCACAGTGGTCACGGTTGCCGCAGCGCATACTGATGGGCAGGGCAGCACCGAAACAGTTGTGAGCAGACCGACGGACACAATCGCCAGCCTCGCGAGCATGCGGGATGTGATTGTGGCTGAAGGGTCAGCCCTCACCGAGACGCAGCTCAAGGCCGGCTTTCTCCACGGCGACGGTGGGGTGATCTACGTCTCATTTGATTCCTCGATGACGCCGACCTTGGAGCGGTGGTGGCTTGAGGTGCTGGCCGACGTCGATGCGATCATTGAGCCTGAGTTTGCGGTCGTGCCGGCCAGCAGCAGCCTCTCGCAACTGACGATCTATCAACTGCCGACACAGTCGACCTCGTCTGGGTCAGCTGGCGTTTATATCGGGCCCTCGGCAACCATCTGGGATGACGGCCGGGTGGAACGGACGTCCGAAGCCCGACTGGAGTTGGCCTTGAGTGCCACAAGCCATTCGATTCGCTTTGGAGATTCAGATGAGGCGGGCTGGAAATCGGTTGCGTATCACGAGCTTGGCCATGCGATCGGATTTGAGCACTCCCATGAATCAGACGACGGCGACGTGAACGCTGACATCGACACCAACACGACGGTGATGTCCTACGTGCAGGTGGTCGATGCCGATGGTGACCCTGGGTTCACCTGGCTTGATGAGCAGGCTGCCATTCATATTCATGGGGCGGAGACCGGGGCGACGGCATCACCGGCTGAGGGACAGCTGGTGCTCGACATGGGGCCGTTTGACACTGAACAGACCTGGAAGACCCCGTCGCTTCGGATGGCCTTTGAAGACGGCAACGTGGTGGCTGAGCCCCCGGCGGGCACGGTGATGAAGCGGCTTGCCCTCACCCGTTACGACGGCTTTGTCGGAAGCGAAGCCACGGTGTTTCTCGACTGGGAGTTTGCGACTGACTTGGACTGGGGCTTTCAGTCAGAAAGCCCCGCCTGGTACCAGGATGTCCTCCTCAGCGAGCCGTATCCGTCGCAGGTTGTTTTTGCGGCTGACCAAGTCACTGCCTACGTCGACATCACGATTGTCGGCGACGATCGGGTTGAGGGGGAGGAGTGGCTGGAGGTGACGGCCCGCGAGTCGCGAACCCCAGGGTATTTTCAGGGGTTCCCAGACGAAACGCTGCGGCTGGTCATCTCGGAAACCTACGAACCACCCGCGGTTGCCCCGATCGCTGACCTGCTGGTGCTCGGGGACGGCACAGAGCAGGTTGTGTCGCTGACGGGCATTCAGGCCGGAAGCTCGCCCGTGGGCGGCGGAGTGCAGGCTGTTCAAGTGACTGCCGTCAGTAGCGATACCGCTGTGGTGCCCACGCCGGTGGGGAGTTACACCGCATCGAGCGGAGTGGGCAGCCTGATCTTCACGCCCGGCACCACCCAACCTGGTACGGTCGTGATGACAGTCACCCTGACCAGCGGAGGGCTCGATGGCGACCTCACCACGCCAGGGGACAACAGTGTTGCCACCGAGACCTTTGCGGTGACCGTGCTGCAGGTGTTGCCTGACCAGGGTGATCTGCCACTTGCCAAGGATGAGGCTGATCGGCTCTATGTGAATACGACGCCCGTGCTCTTGAATGGTGAGCACGCAGAGGTGAGTCTCGCCGGCTGGCAGGCCGTGGCCGCGGAAGCAACAGCCCAGGGAAACTACCTGCGGGTCAGGCGAGGCACTGAGGCCAGAGTCCTTGCGGATGAAAACTGGGCGATCACGAGTCTGTTTCACTCGCTAACGGCACTCAGTTTTCACATGCCGGGGCTCAGTTCAGGTTCACTCGACCGCCTCAGTCGGGGGAGTCACTATGCCGTTGCAGTGACGGTGGAGTCTGGTGGCTATGCCATGCTCGGAAGCCTCAACCCGACGCTGACGGTCTACCGGGGCACAACGTTCACCTTTGCAGTCGATGCCCCCGGGAAGCCGTTGCATCTCCAGACGACCTCTGGCGGCTATGACGCCGCGGCGAGCTACACCACCGGGGTCAGCGGCGGAGGTACGGAGTCTGGCACGATCGTCTGGGAGATTGCGGCCGATGCGCCACCTGAACTTTTCTATCAGAGCGAGACGGACCCCCTTGTCTGGGGCGCAATCATCGTGGCCGACCTGCCGACAGCCTGAGCCATGTGGCTGGCGGTGTCGGTCGTCAGCGACAACGCGTGGAGAGTCGGTCAGCCTCGACCTGTTGCCGTCACCGGGAGACTGCCTGTGAAGCCGGATAGCCAGCCGGATGCCGACTGGAGTATGGTTGTCCAGACATGATTTTCCTTTCGTGGATTTCCTCAAGGGGGCCACCTCTGATGACCCAGCCAGCCGCACTCGATCGTATCTGGACGGTCCCGAACGTCATCTCGCTGGCCCGGCTGGTGCTGGCGATCATCCTGTTCGCCGTCATTGAGGGCGTTGGGGGCGAGTTGCCATTGGCTGCACTGATGCTCTTCGTGGTGGCGGCGGCCACCGATTGGGTCGACGGCTGGTATGCCCGTCGGTTCGGTCAGGTCAGCCGGTTGGGTCGGATTTTTGATCCGTTGGTCGACAAGGTGATTGTCTGCGGCACCTTCGTGCTGTTGGCCGATCGAACGGGGTCGGCGTTGCTGCCCTGGATGGCGGTGGTGATCGTGGTCCGCGAACTGGTGGTGACTGCCATTCGGGCCGAAATGGAGCGGGCCGGCCGCGACTTCTCCGCTGGCTGGTCGGGCAAACTGAAGATGGTGTTTCAGTGCGTCGCCATCGCCTTGGAATTGGGCAGTCGCACCTGGCCGGAGATGACGGTGTCTGGAGTCAGCATCCATCAGGCTGCCGTCGGGGTGGCCTGGCTGGCGGTGATCTCCACAATCTGGTCCGGCGTGGAATATTGTGTCGCTGCCCGGCCGCTGTTGAGGGGCGATGCATGACGGCATTGCTCGGGCCGATGGCGATGCTGGCGTGCCTGGCCAGTGGGGTGGGCATCAGCCGGCTGGTCGGCCGGCTTCGCCGGGGCGAGCCACTCGTTCCGCCGCTACCAGCAAACCCCGTCTCCTGGGATGGCCTGGACGTTGCAGCGCTGTTTGTCCTGTTCATGGCCTGCCAGGTCGGCGTTGGGGTGGTGGTCAGTCTGGTTGCTCCAACCACGGCCGGGGACACACCGGTTGTGACCAATGCGGGGCTGGCTGCCAGTGCCGGGGCGATGCTTGTTTTCACCTTGCTCGGTATCACCGTGTTGCGGCTCCGGGGCGCCCCTGCCGACAGCCTCGGGTTTCGTGATCCGCAGCCGGCTGCGGGCCTGCGGCTGGCCGTTGGCACCTGGGTGATCATCGTGCCGCCGCTGCTGGCGGTGGCGGCGTTCCTTGATCGCTTTGTTGTCTCCTACAGCCATCCGGTGGTCGATTTTTTGCGGACCGACCGCAGCCTGCCAGCGGTCGGGCTCGTGGTGCTGACAGCCGTCGTGGCGGCGCCGATTGCCGAGGAATTTTTCTTCCGCCGGGTGCTGCAGGGCTGGCTCGAAACCCGACTAGGGGAGCAGGCCATTGTCGTCTCAGCCGTCTGCTTTGGGCTGGCGCACCTGGGCCACGGGCTCGGCTGGATTCCGCTGATCGGGTTCGGGCTGGCGACTGGCTACCTGGCGCGGCAGCGGGGCACGATTCTGCCGAGTATTGTCGTCCATGCGCTCTTCAATGCCGTCAGCGTCGCCCTGTTGCTGCTTCCACCACAGGCTGCCGCGGGAGGCGGCTGAACGATTTCGCCAAAAAAACCGATCTGGTGGAGTTACAGGCGAATCCGACACCATACCTGGTAGTTTGCCGCACGACGGCACTTCCAAGGCGGAGAGACAAATCCCGATGGCAAACCGGACGCTGGCCACGGCCCTGACCGATCGCCTTGTCTATATCGCAGTGCGGGTTGCGATCTGCATCGTGCAGGCGTTGCCGCGGCCGTTCCTGGAGCGGCAGGCTCACGCCTGGAGTGATTTCCTGGCCAATCGGGTCAAGATCCGCCGCACGGTTGTCCGTGACAATCTGCGGCAGGCTTTTCCTGAATGGACCGAATCGCAGTGCCGCGATGCCGGCCAGGCCATGTGGGAGCACCTGCTCTTGATGGTGATTGAGATCGCCCATGCACCGCGGGTGATTCGGAAGACCACCTGGCGGCGGCACCTGCGGATTATCGGCATGGAGCAGTGCGTGCGGACGATGTGGATGGATCGGCCCAAGGTGGTGCTTTCAGGGCACTACGGCAACTTTGAATTGGCCGCCTATATCTTCGGTGTGTTTGGTTTCAAACTCTTTTCGGTGGCCCGCGAACTCGACAATCCGCTGCTTGACCGCTTCGTCACCGACTTTCGGGAGTCGCGGGGGCAGACAATCCTGCCCAAACGGGGCAGCGCTCCGGATGTCACCGCGGTGCTCGAAGAACAGGGGGCGATCGGCCTGCTCGGTGATCAGGCCGCGGGGCGGAAGGGCTGCCGGGTCGATTTTTTTGGACGGCCGGCGAGTGTCCACAAGGCAATCGGCGTCTTCGCGCTCTCGTCAGAAGCACCAGTCATTGTCTTTTCGGCGACACGGCGGACGGGGCTGTTTAGTTTTGATGTGCGGGTTGAAGGCGTTGTCGATCCCCGCGACGAACGTCCCGAGGTGGCCAACCTGGCGGCCCTCTCTCAGTGGTACACCTCGCTGCTTGAGCAGGCGGTCCGCCGGCAGCCGGGCCAGTATTGGTGGGTCCACCGGCGGTGGCGGTGTTTCGAGAAAACGCCTCCGAAACCGGGAGGGAAGTCACCCCGGGCCGTTGCCTAAACGCCCCGAGGAGGCTGAGAAAAACCGGCAGACTCGTGGTGGGTGCGCAAAACCCATGGTGTTCTGAGGAAACATGGCAGACTAGAGCGTTGCTTGCCCGGTGTGGCTGAGTAAGAAGTTTTATTGTGTGGATTGGCTGGCATGCACGAGTGGATTGATATCGCAGCAGTTGAGGACTGTCCGCCCGGCACCAGCATTGAACGGGTGGCGGGTGAGCGGATGGTGGCACTTGCCAATGTTGAGGGGCAGTTGCATGCCATCGATGGGCTCTGCCCGCACCAGGGTGGGCCACTCGGCACTGGCATGCTCTGCGGAGCAGTCCTGACCTGTCCCTGGCATGGCTGGCAGTTTGACGTGACCACGGGGCGGCATCGCTATTCGGCAACAGTCAGACAGCAGGTGTACGACGTGCGCGTTGAGGCGGGCCGGGTCCTTGTTCGTCAGGCAGCAGCTGACGCAGGAGAGCCACAGGCGTGATTGAATACCGCTGCTTCCGCAACGAAGATCCGCCGCGTCTGGCCGACGCCTGGCGGGCCGCCGCGTTGGGACAGTCTGCGGTGCAACCGATGACGACCTCGGTCTTGGAGGCGGCGGTTTTCTCCAAGCCCTACTTTGATCGCCAGGGTGTGATTGTGGCGGTCGATGAGGGCCGCGTGGTCGGCTTTGCCCACGCTGGCTTTGGGCCGACGGCTGACCGAGTGGCAATCGATACCAGCAGTGGCTCGACGCTGTTGGTCGTGGTGGTGCCCCATGGAGCCGAACAAGAGATTGGCGACGAACTGTTGCTGCGGAGCGAGGCCTATCTGCGGGGACGTGGTGCGACCCGGCTGATTGGGGGCGGCAACGGGCACTTCCGCGGATTTTACCTGGGGCTCTACGGCGGCTCGGACCTGCCCGGCATTCTCGACTCGTCGCCGGCGATGCAGCAGGTTTTTCTACGGGCGGGCTACCGCAACTGTGAACGGGTCACCGTGCTGCGGCGTTCGCTCGACGGCTTTCGGGTGCCGGTCAACCGGTTGCACATGGCCATTCGTCGCAAGACAGTCATGCACGTGATTGATGAGCCCGAACGCCGGAGTTGGTGGGAGGCTGCCACCACGACAGGCGTGGCCCTGCGGCGGTATGAACTGCGGAATAAGGAGCGCGAACTGCTCGGCAGCGCGACGTTTTGGGATATGCAGCCCCTGTCACAAAGTTGGGGCGTGGTGGCTGCCGGCCTGTTGCATGTTGACATTGAAGGGCCGAGGCGGCGGCAGGGGCTGGCTCAATACCTGGTGGCTGAGGCAATGCATGATCTCGCCGAGGAGGGCGTGGCCCTGGTGGAGGGACACACCACGGATGCCAACGTGGCGGCAGCGAAGCTGCTTGAAAAGCTCGGCTTCACGCATGTTGAGCGGGGCACCATCTTTGAAAAGCCCGTCGAGTGAGCGACAGCGGGCTTACTCAACGAGGTCGCGAACATGGTCACGGACAGCGGCCGTGGTGACGGCTGGTGGGCCCTCTAGGTCACGGAGCCGTGCCGACAGGGAGGGCGTGACCGGGTCGTGCCGCAGATCGCTGAGGTAGGTTTCCAGCAAACGACGCCGGGCCGGCGTTGTTCGCAAAAGCCAGTGTGTCCAGCACCAGGCCTCCGCATAGTGATCCTGCGACATGGCGGCGGCATCTTCGAGGGCCTCCAGCCGTTCGATCCGCGGTTGCCAGGTGCCTTCCAGCAGCCGGCCGGCACGGTGATCAGCATGAGGCTGGTGTCGGCCGTCGGCTGGCTGTGGCAGTTCGAAGAACTCAGCCAGGCCCTCATCCAGCCAGAGCGGAATGCCGGGCAACACGGCATGAAGGTAGCCATGGGTGGTTTCGTGTCGGAGATCTTCGGCAATTCGCTCTTGCCACGGTGCGAAGACCGCGAGGGTGGTGTCAGTCTCAATAAAGCAGGCCCGGCGGGCCGGAAAGCCGGGGAAGTGCCGCTGCACAAACGTCTGGTAATCGCTCAGGTCGGCAAATAGATACAGATGAATCGGCTCATCCGAGACCGGCAGGTCGAGTTCCTGGCTAAGCGTCACCCGCAGGGCATCGAGTTCCCGAATCAGCCGATGCTGTCCGGCCAGGGGGAAGTCGGCATGAATTCGCAGTTGGCCCACTTGCCGCTCAGTCTTTTTAGGCAGGTCGTTGGCCATGGAGAGCGGCGGCAGGCCGGCAGCGTCGGTGAACGGTCGGCTTTCTGCGAAGAGTTCGTCAAATCCCTCCAGCGACGGACGGCCAGCCGCAAGCATGGTGTGGGCGCAGCCGGCAGTCGCACTGGCAAGCAGAGTTGCCAGCACACAGACCGACGGCATCCGGAGGCAGACAGGAACGCGCATGGTGCGAGTGGTGGAGTGGGAGAAGTGCAGGGACCGGGGGGACATTAGCGGACTGCTGCGGTGGCCGACAGAGCGGTTTGCCGCTGGCGGAGCACGCCGCTGAGGGCCTCACGGTCAACGGGCCTGCCCAACACGGCCATTGCTCCAGCCTCAAGGGCGTCCACCACGGCATCGCCGCGTGGGAACGAGGTGAGCAGCACGACTGACCGCTCGGGCCGCTGACTGGTCAGCAGTCGGAGCCAACTGAGGTGGGGGGCGGTGGTGTCT
>JBDQOY010000104.1:0-5132 GCA_040260935.1 Pirellulales bacterium | reverse complement strand
GCGGAGACGCTGCCGCAGAGGCTCGCGCCGACGTTGGCTGACCTTGGCCTGGTGGGTGCGGCTGCCGCCGTGACGCAACCCTGGCGGCTGACGAGCGAACGGCTGTTGTTGGAACCCGCTGTCGATGAGGCTGCAGCGACGGTGCTCGGGCCACGCGGCGGAGTCCCTTCCCTCGTGTTTCTTGCCAATCGAATCAGGCCGGTTGGTGACCCAGCGGACGTTTCGGTGCCGTACTCAACCATCCTCGGCATCGACGGCGTGCAGCATCCCTGTGGAAAACTCGTCGATGCTGCCGGGCAGATTCTGCCACGACCGGTGGGAGATGAGGTGATCATCAATCAATGGATGGCCGCAGATTTCGCTGCGCAGGGGCATCCTGTTGCTGTGGGTGACCGCTTGCTGATCACGTCCTTTCACGCGGAGACCCTGCACGGGCAGGCCACGGAAGAAACCTTCACCTGCCAGATCAGCGGCATCGCCGCGATGGTTGGGCTGGCGGTGGCGCGTGATGTCGTGCCAACGGTTGCCGGGGTGACCGATGAAGCGTCGATTGCCGACTGGGATCCTCCCTTTCCTTTCGATCGCCAACGTGTGCGGGCCACGCCACCCGAAGATCAGGATGAACGCTACTGGCAGGAATATGCGGCGACGCCCAAAGTGTTCATGCCGTTGGAGCGGGCCCGGCAGCTGGCCGGTAGTCGGTTCGGTGAGACAACTGCCTGGCATCTGCCAGCGTTGCCCGCAGGCCAAGCAGAACAACTGGCAGCTGACCTGGCTGCTGCGATTCCACCCGCAGCTGTAGGGCTGCAGGGAGTGCCACTGGCGGAGGCCGCTGCTGTTGCAGCCAGTGGGTCAACGCCTTTCGGACTGCTGTTTCTGGCGTTGTCGAGTTTTGTGATCATCGCCGGACTCATTCTGCTTTGGCTGCTGTTTGGTCTGTTTGTGGCCTCGCGCACCCGCACGCTTGGCATTCTTGCGGCCGTCGGCTGGCCGCCCGCTCGCCTTGCAACCCTACTCGTACTGGTTGCTTCACCTGCTGTGGTCGGTGGTGTTGTGGCCGGGTTGTTCCTCGGCCCGCTTTGGGCGCAGCTGTTGCTGGCCCGTCTCGGCGGCGTCTGGACGACCCGGGTTGCCGAAAAGACCGCGGCCGTTTTTGCCGGAGGGCTGCCAACCGTGTCGACGCTGCTTCTCGGGGCTGGTGCAGCGGCCCTCGTCGCGTGGCTGGCGGTCTGGCTCGCTGCACGCCGGGCCGGTCGCCGGCAGCCGCTGTCGCTGGTCCGCGGTGGGCAGATGGCTGCAGACTGCCTGCCAAGCTGGTGCCGATTACGAAGCCCTGCCCGCACACTCAGCGGGTTGGCGGTCCGCGGGCTTGGTCGGAAGCCGGGTGGGAGCCTAGCGGTGGTGGCAATGGTGGCACTGGCCGAGTTTCTCATCGTGTTTGTGGCTGGCTTCGAGTTGACCGAACCCCCGGTGACTGTTTCGCGGGAGACGCCCACTGGTGGCTGGACCCATCTCCTACGGTTTGCCGCCCCGACCAACCTCAATCCGACCCGGCTAGAAACCAGCGGTGACCGGAGTCTCTCGACGGTCCAGCGGAACCTTTTGCACCGCTGTGAACTGATGCTGATCCGATCAAATCGGGGGGAGGACGCCAACTGCAGCAATCTTTACGCCACCACCCGGCCGATTGTCATGGGACTCCCGCCAGCCTTCCTTGGCCGCGGCGGCTTTCGGTTCGTCGCGCATGCGGTGCTGCCAGCCGGAGTGCGCAGTCCATGGCAGCTGCTTACGACCACCGCCGAAGTGCCGGAAGCTGTTCCGGTGATTCTTGATGCAGCAACGGCCCAGTGGGCACTGAAGCTTGGCGGGGTCGGTGCCACGTTCCGCTTTGCAGCAGACACAGGAACAATTCTCACTGATAATGAGCCCGGGGGCCTTCCCTGCCAGATCGTCGCCATGCTCGAACCGGGGATTCTGCAGGGCGGGCTGCTGGTTTCCGAGGCTGCCTTTACCCGGTTGTATCCCCAAGAGAGCGGCTATCGGCTGGCGGTTCTCCAGGCTCCGGCTGAACTTCTCGAGGACACGGCCGGGAGAGCTGCAGTGGCGGGGGCGGTAACTGCTGCGTGGTCTGATTGCGGCGTGGAGGTGGAACTGGCCGTTGACCGCCTGAGGCAGCTTTTTGCGGTCCAAAACACCTTCCTCGCTGGGTTTCAGGCACTCGGTACCCTTGGGCTCATGCTCGGTACTGCCGGGGTGGCTGCCGTGGCGGTTCAGGGGGCGGTGGAACGGCGGGGGGCGCTGGCAGTGCTCCAGGCGCTTGGGTTCCGGCGGGCTCGACTCGCCCAGTTATTGTGGCTGGAAATGATGCTGCAGGTGGTTGCCGGAATTAGCACCGGGGCGACCCTGGGGCTGGCCGCTGCCCTGCCCTTTCTCAGCGGGAGCCGTCTGGGGCTGCCCTGGGGGTGGCTCGGCCTGTCGGTGGTCGGCACCCTGCTGACAGCCACCGTGGCGGGGGTGGTTGCCGTTTGGAGCATTCCGATTCCACGACGACCAGTCGAAGAATAGCAACAAGTTCCCGTCAACTCGCTTTGCCAGGGAGGCGGTCTGGGCGGTAGGGTCTGGGGGGCGTTGGTCGCTTGCTGCGGCCGGCTGCGTTCCCTGAGAGAATTGGTCAACCCTATGCACATTGCCGTTATCCTTCCCCGTTGGGTCGGCGATCTGGTCATGTCGACGCCGATGATTCGAGCGGTGCGGCAGCATTATGGTGACCGTGCCCGCCTGACCGCTGTCGTGAAACCGCGGTACGCGGAGATTTTCGACGGCATGAACTGGTTCGATGGGATCATCCCCTATGACCGCCGAAGCCGGGAGGGGGGAAACCGCTTTGCCGCCGCCGCTGCGGCGTTGCGGGCTGATCCGGTCGACATCGCGCTGCTCGTGCCGAACTCGTTGTCGTCCGCAGCGTTGGCTTGGTGGGGTGGCTGTCGCCGGCGCGTGGGGTATGCCCGGCACGGTCGCCGGCTGCTGCTGACCGACCCGCTGTTTCCGCACCGGCGTGGCTGGCAGATTGAGCCACTTTCGACGACCCAGCATGCCATGGATCTAGCCGAGCGGATTGGTGTGCCGCCGCAGCCGCTCCGGCTCGAACTGGCGACGACGGCAGCCGACGAGGCCTTGCTGGAAGGCGTGCTCACGCGGCTGTTTCCCGCGTGGGTCACCGGGCCTGACGCCCCGCTGTTCGTGTTCAACGACAATTCGGCCTACGGCCCCGCGAAAGCCTGGGGCGGCAACCGGTTGGTGGGGCTCGCCAAGAAGGTGTTGGACGCATTTCCTGACGGGCGGGTGGTAGTGCACTGTGGGCCGGGAGACCGCGAGGAGGCGCGAGCCGTTGTCGCTGCGGCTGGCGATCCGCGCGTCGGCAGTTTGGCCGAAGAGGCCACCCTCCCCTTTGGCCTTTCAAAAGCCCTCCTGCGGCGGGCGGCGGTTGTGGTGACCACAGACAGCGGACCACGACACATCGCGGCGGCCTTTGCGACGCCGACGGTCGTGCTTCATGGCCCGATGGACCCCCGGCTGGGAATGTCCGACCATCGCCACCTGGTCGAACTCCGCCGTGACCTTCCCTGCTCGCCTTGTGGCCGCCGGACCTGTCCGCTTCACCATCACGATTGCATGGTTGGGCTGACTGTTGATGATGTAGCCTCGGCCACGCTTGGCCTGCTGGCCGAGACCATGTCCGCACACCGCCCTGCCCCGGAGAATGTCTGATGACCAACCTGCTCGGCATGCTTGCCGCAATTGCCCTGACAGCCCTTTGCTGGGGCGTTTATGGACCAGTGCTCCACTTCGGTCGCGACGCGATGGCGTCGGCCTTGCGGCCCTTTGTCTGCGTCGGGCTTGCCTACTTCCTGATTGCTGTGATCGCCCCGCTGGCAATCCTGTTGCGGGGTGGCGAGTCCGGCAAGTGGACGAGCAAGGGTGTCCTCTGGAGCCTGTTGGCTGGTGCCGCCGGGGCTCTTGGCGCCCTCGGGGTCATTCTGGCGCTCACGGCCGGGGGCAAACCGATCTACGTCATGCCTTTGGTTTTTGGTGGTGCCCCCGTGGTCAACACGCTGCTGACAGCCTTCCTCAACAAAGGCTTCAAGCAACTCAAGGCGCCGTTCCTGGCCGGGCTGATTCTCGTCATCACGGGTGCCGTGACCGTGCTGGTGTTCAAGCCGCAGCCGGAGCACCCCGCCCCGGAAGTCACTTCTGCTGTCGATGTGGACAATGTGGTGGACACTCCAGTAGAGCCATCAACGGTCGAACGGCGGGCTGAGCGGGTGGTTGAGGTCTTACTGGCGGTGACACTCGCCATGCTCAGTTGGGGTGCCTACGGGCCGGTGCTTCACAAGGGGCAGGCAGCGATGGGCGGCAGTCGGCTGCGGCCGTTGATCTGCATTGGCGTGGCGTACTTCTTGATTGCGGTGCTGGTGCCGCTAGCGCTATTGACCCCGCTCGGTGACACCGGCAACTGGAGCGTGGGTGGCATTGCTTGGAGTATGGCGGCCGGTGGTCTGGGAGCGATCGGCGCGCTCGGAACCATCCTCGCATTCGCCTGTGGGGGGAAGCCGTTTACCGTCATGCCGGTCGTGTTCGGCTGTGCCCCGGTCATCAATACCCTGACGACCCTGAGTCTGTCACACACGCCGACGTCTGCATTGAGTCCGTTTTTTCTCGCCGGCATCCTGATTGTGGGGGTTGGTGCAGCAACGGTGCTCATCTTTGGGCCGCGGGGCCGACCGCCGGCGAAGCCAGCGGTGGCGTAGCCGGTATCGGGCCCGGTGGTTGGTGGTCGGGAGCGGGTTGTACGTCAGCGCTGAGTGGCGTCATCCGGCTTCGGGAGCGGCAAGCGTTTCGTCGCCGCGAAATCGGCCGCGCGATGTTTGGGTTTGGCGTTGTCTTGGGTAGTGGCCGATTTCAAAGGCTCCTCAATCGCTCGCGGATCCCCTTCGCCTCGCCAAACGGTTAGCTGCCGGCGTCGAGCCGGAAGTCCGTAGGAAATTTCCCCGCGGCATGATGCCGCGAATAAGTACCAGCGGGCGGATGCCCGCCGAGGAAAAACGAACAGGAAGTTCGTGTTTTCCGTGCAG
>JBDQOY010000103.1:0-10778 GCA_040260935.1 Pirellulales bacterium | reverse complement strand
GTCAAGAACCTGGCTAGCTTTCGTCCCGTGGATGGGACGGGCACACCACGCACGCTGATCATCGTTCGCAACCAGCAACCACAAGAACTCGTCATCCGGCCGCCTCGCACTACGGAATAGCCTCACTCACCTGAACTAGCCGCGAGCCCTCGCCTGACCAACGCACGCCTCCACAGGCCGCGAGGCCACCAGTTTCATCTCGCGTCGACTGAACCACTGGAGCAGTGGCTTCCAACTTTCCACCGCTCCTTTGCACCCCGCCTTCCACCCCAGCCTTCCCACCGCGCACTGAAAAGAGCCACTCATGCCAGCTTCACGCTTCCTGCGATCCCTCCGGGCCGCTCTCCTCATCGGCAGCCTCGCCCTTGCCGCAAGGCTGCCGGCTGACGAAGCTGCCAGCCAGACCGCCATTCCCCAACTCAGTGAGACTCCCGCCGAGGCCGAGGCGCGGCTGCAGTGGTTCCGGAATGCGAAATTCGGCCTCTTCATTCACTGGGGCCCAGCAACCCTCAGCGGTGAAGAGATCAGCTGGGGCATGGCCGATCGGATCGAAGGGGGCGAGCACCATAAAAAGGTCCCCCGCGAGACCTACATGAATCTCTACCAGGACTTCAATCCAGTGAAGTTTGACGCCGAAAACATCGTCTCACTGGCTGACAAGGCTGGCATGAAATATGTCGTCTTTATCACCAAGCATCATGACGGCTTCTGCCTCTGGCCAACGGAAGAGCAACGTTTCCCAGAGGGAGAGGCGTTCCCGAACCGCTATTCCATCGCCGACACACCCTACGCGGGAAACCCTGTCCGCATGATGCAAAAAGCGGCCAGAAAACATGGCCTGCGGATCGGCTGGTACTACAGCACCCGCGACTGGACCCACCCCGACTACCTGCAAGGCGATCAGCCGGCCGATAACGAGGCCTACAACGACTACTACGAAAACCAGGTTATGGAGTTACTCACCGACTACGGCCCGGTCGACATCATGTGGTTCGACCATGCCTTCGGCCGGTGGGATCAGTACACCATACCCCGGCTCTTCAAGAAGATGTACGCGGTCAATCCAGGCCTTTTGGTGAACAACCGGGCGGCAAAGGGCCTGCGGGAGATCCCGAAGGGGTTCATGCCACTCCGGCAGGGCGACTTTGACACCCCAGAGAACCGCATGGGGGCTTTTCAGCATGGCCGGGCATGGGAGTCGTGCATGATCCTCTCACCGCATCCCGACCATGGTGGCTGGTCCTACCGACCGGAAGCGGTGACCCGCACACTCACCGAGACCCTGCGATTGCTTTCGTCGTGTGTTACCGGTGACGGCAACATGCTCCTCAACATCGCCCCTCTCCCTGATGGCTCGCTGCGTCCCGAGGAACAGGCAATTCTTGAGGGCATCGCTCCGTGGATGGATCGCTACCACGAGGCAATCTACGATACCCGAGGTGGCCCCTGGATTAATGGCACCTGGGGCGGCTCAACCTACCGGGGAGCAACGGTCTACCTGCATCTGTTTGAGCCTGATGATGGCCTCATTGAACTCAATGCGCTGCCCCAGCGGATCCTTGCCGCCACGACAATCGACGGCACACCGATTCCGTTTGCCTCCAACGAGGACCGGGGCACGGTGTCTTTGGAGGTACCTGCAGAAGCCCGCGACCCCCACGTCACCATCGTGAAGCTGACCCTTGAAGGCGAGGTAACTGGCGTGCTGTACGGGCCTGCACGTGCCAACGAGACGGACCTTCTCGTTCCAGGCACGCTCACGTTTGCTCCACCGGAAGCAACCCGAACCGGAACCGTGGAGGCAACCGGGGATGGGGAAGGGGCACGACTGACAAACTGGGCAGATCCAACGAGCACGGCATCCTGGCCTCTGGAGATCGACAGCCCGGGAACCTATCGAATCGAACTGACCAGTTCAGCCCAGCAGGCCGGCGCGACTCTTGCCGTCCGCTGCGGCCCACAGAACACGTACGTTCATGTTCCTGGCACGGGCGGATTTGGAAACTTCCAGACCTACACTGCCGGCAGCGTGACGTTCCCAAACGCCGAAAAACTTCGCCTGACACTCGCCCCGGTTGACCATGCCAGTTGGCAGCCGATCGACGTGAAGGCGGTCAGGCTCATCCCGGCCAACTAACTGCCCCCACATCGCTCTCCCGGCAAACTCACCCGGGCCAGGCCGGGCCAGGCCGGACCACAAAACATCGGCGCCCCTCAGAATGCCCCAGCAATCGCCTGCAGGCTGACGCCCAGGAGCGCCTTCGCCAACGGATCAAGGGCCGCCTCGCTGCCCTGGAAGTGCCAGGTCTGCTGCACATGCCGCATCGTCTCCTGGGGCGCGAGCGCTGCTGCGGGCGAGGAGGTCTCCAGTTCATAAAAGGGCCCCAAGGGGTCCGCGCCCGGCTCGGGAGGGCCATCGTTGTAGGCATTGAGCACATCGCCCTCATAGGGGTTGTCCTGATGCTCCCACATCGAGTTCACGAAGCCATGCGGGGCATCCTGAACGTTGTAGGTCACCACGGTCAGCACCTCGCCATCGGCGTCATAACTCCCCGCAATGCCTCGCGACCGCACCGGACTCACTCCAATCTTGCCACGGCGCGTGCCATCTCCGCGGAAAAAGAGCACGCCAGCCTCAACCCGTAGATGCTCGGTTGGCACCTTCCCGAAATAGCTGTCGTTCACCGCTGGCCCCAGGCTCCCTTCATCACCGGACTCAAACGGAATCACCACGGTCGTGCGGGGGGAAGGATTGTACATGCCGAGCATCCAGATTGAGAGCAACCCTGTGTCCGGCGTCCAGGCCTGCTGCCCAACATTGGTGATCGTGTTATCGGTTTCATAGCCAACCAGACGGACCGTCGGTGGCACCCCCGCTGGCAGGAGCCCCGTGACATCGGTCATACCGAGCAGCCGCACCTGCCGACCAATCCGAACATCAAACCGAGTACCACTGTGATTGAGAAGACGGCACGAGTGCTCAAACGCAACCGCTTCATCTGATTGACTCGTGATTGCGAAGGCATCGGTGTCAATCGCAGCCGGCGTCTTCCAACGCTCAAAATCGAAGGCTGCCCCCGGCTCGAAAAAAATGGCGAACTGGCCACCTTCGGGCCCCAGCCAGAATCGCTCTTCACCACCGAAAATATGAATGTGTTCCTCAAGCCGGCCCCGTCGCTGGGCCTCATCAAGAACACCCTGGGCGATCACCGGGCGATTGATCCAGCCAAAACTCGGGCCGGTTTCTTCGTCGTAGGTGCTGGTCATGACGCGACCCTGATAGGCCGGCGCCACGGCAACAGCAACCGCCTCACGCCGCAGCACCACCAGATTCGTGTGGGCCTGCAAAAAAGTGACATCGTCGTGAAAACTCATCGCAGTCTGAGGCTCCTGTTGTTCATGACCACTGACCACGGGGCTCCACACACATGCATGCAAGGCCGTAAGCACCAATAAAAGCCAGTGTCGGTATCGCATCGCAACCTGTTGCCCCAACAGCCAAGCCGTTGGGGGCACGAACGCTCTTCTTGCCACCAGTGTCACCGCCCGCAGTGACCAGCCCCCGTGCCATGTGACCACAACTGGGCGGCACCCTCTAAGAGCTGGTTACCGCACCGGCTCGAGTTCAAGCGTATGCAGGCTCGCCTTGGCCACCTCGCCCTCAAGGCACCGTACGGTGATGCGGTGGCGGCCAGCGGTCGGAAAATGCAGCCAGCCAACCGGAAAGGTCTGGTAATTATGCGAGGAGTTCTGCTGATTCTGAATCTTCTCTCCCCCCTCGACTTCAACGCCCCAGACGATGCGGCCTTCACCGGCGTAGTTCAGTGAAACCTGATACTCACCCGGCTCGAGTACATCGATTTCCCAGGACACTGCTCCGTCGCCCTCAAAGGCATGGGCGTGGACAATTCGCTTCCACTCACCGAATTTTTCCATCCAACGTTTTTCGGAGAGCTTCATCTGCTCAACAGTGGCGAACTCCACTGGCAGTTCGGTGACCGCCTCTGGGTCAATGGTCAGAACGGTGTCAACCTTCGGCTCTTCTGCAAACCGCAGTTCGATGACCGAGGCCAGTGCCTCAGGAGCACGCGCCGGCAGGCTGAGCACCACGTGCTTCCCACGCCGCTTCCAACTGATGGCCGAACGCGATTCACCGTTGAGCACTGCTGCCGCCTGCACCTCTTCTGACAGGTTGGGCAAATAGAGCTCGCCTGATACCGGCCACTCAAAGACCGTCAGAAACCAGGTCGTTCCCTTCCGCGTGACATCCCCCCACGGCATGGCATGTCCCCAGGGCGAGCCGGCCACGTCATAAATCACCTGCGGATACCTGGCAATCCAGTCACCCGCTCCCCGCAGGGCCCGAGCACACCGCTCCGACACGCTGCCATCGCCCTGCGGCCCAATATTGAGCATGTAGGTGCCGCCCCGCGCCACACAGGCAACCAGCCGCTCGAGAATCTGCCGCGGGCTCTTCCAATTCTCGTCATACCAGGCATAAGCCCACGAATCATTGGTCGTGTCAACGCTCTCCCAGAGGCCGTCGACATTGACGATCGGCACCTCCATATCGCCGAGCGTCTGATAGTCACCAAGCCCGTGGCCCGCTCGCCCGGAGACTAACGCACGCGGCTGGTTTTTGTGCACGACCTCAACCAACTGCTCGACGTAATGCTTTGGCATGTTGCCCGGCGTATCAAACCAGACAATTTCAATGGGACCGTATTCAGTGGTGATTTCTTTCACCTGCGGCAGACACTTCTTCTCGAAGTAGTCATCGAAGGTCGCCGGGTTCCCCTGCTCATCAACCTTCGGGCCATTCCCACCACCGGGAAACGTCCAATCCTGGTTGTGCGAGTAGTAGAAACCAAAGCCAAGCCCCTCAGCCTGACAGGCAGCCGCGAGGTCCTTCATCGGGTCCTTCTTCCAGGGCGTGGCATCAACAATGTTGAAATCACAGGCCTTCGAGTCGTACATCGCAAAGCCGTCGTGGTGCTTGGCGGTGATCACGATGTACTTCATCCCGGCATCCCGTGCCAGCTTGGCAATTGCCTTCGCATCAAACTTCGTGGGATTGAACGTCTTGGCCAACTCCTTGTATTCGGCAATCGGAATGTTTGCCATGTTGCGATTCATAATCCATTCGCCGATGCCGTAGTAGGTCTTGCCATCGACTAGGTTGCCAAGCTGGGAGTAGAGGCCCCAGTGGATGAACATCGCGTAGTTGCCCTGATCAAACAACTGACCACGCTTCGCATTCTCTGCCCGCAGTTTGACAACCCGTGCACCCCACAAGCCATCCATGGCAGGGGAACCAGAACCCGCGGCTTCAGCAGCCAAACCCTGTGGCACAGCCCCAAGCCCAGCAACAATGAATGCCAGCAGTAGAACAACCTGTCTTGTCATCAAACACCCTTTTCCAGCCATGTGATTGCGAACGACAACGAGGCCAACCAGTTTTCCAACCGAGCCTCACTTGAGGACATTTCTTGAGTGAGCAGAAAACCTTTCCGCCTGTTTGCAGAGGTCACGCTCTGACGCGATCTTACCCTGTCATCCAGTGAATGTGACGGGGGTCGGGTAAACACCCGATCCCATGCCGTCGGAACCGGCTTCGCTGCAGCAGAAACCCGCTGGCGGCCGCTTAGAGCTTCAACGCCCGCTGCCGGTAATGTTCATCCGTACGATTGGCAATGCGGGAGACATTCTCGTGGCTCATGAACACTGGTCCACCCAGGGCCGCCGCCCCGACAAAAATCTGGGCCGCTTTCTGGGCCATCAGCATCGCCGCTTTGACTGCACCGGCTGTCTTGCCCAGCGTGATAATGCCGTGGTTTTCCAGCAGGATCACCCGTGGCGGCCCACCGGTCTCCTCCAGAAACACCTGGCATTCCTTCCGAATCGATTGGGAGAGCGTCAGGCCAGGATCGGTGTAAGGGATGAGGACCGATCGCGAGCCACAGCAAACAATCTCATCGGGAAAGAGCTTCCGCTCGGCAAACTGACTCGCCAAGGGAGAGCAGAGGATCTGATTGACCGCAATGCTGTGGGTATGCCCGACAAACGCCACCCCGGGCAGCGAGAGCAGGTAGGCGTGGAACAGCGTCTCAACGGAAGGCTTCTTCGCCGTTGCATCGACCCGACTGCCCAGCAACCGCTTTTCGATTTGCTCGTCTGTCAGGCTCGACTCGTCAAGCATTGGCAACAACGAATCAAACCGGCAGGCAACTAGATCATCCTCGGTCAGCGTCTGAAGACAACTGCCGCTGGCCTTCACGAGAAATGTCTCGTCGTCAACTCTGGCGGAGGTGTTGCCTTCACCGAGGATCGCCAGTTGGCGATCCTCTTCGCCAAGGAAATGAGAGAGTTCGAGCAAGGTTTCAAGGGTGGCTGTCATGGTGCTCCAGTCTGACAAGGGAATATCACCGCCAGCGACTGACGGCAGGGCGGGGGCCTCTTGCGTTAGTTCCGGCCGTAGAGGGGACCGAACGTCTGGCAGGCTCGGAAGTCTGCTCCCTCAAGCCCGTCAGTACCGAAGGCGTTCCAGGCACTCGGGCGGAACACCCGCTCATCCGGCACATTGTGCATGTAGACCGGAATCCGCAGGATCGAGGCCAAGGTAATGAAGAGATGCCCGACATGTCCGGCAGTCATCACACAGTGATTGGCACCCCAGTGATTCATCACCTCATAGGTCGAGGTGAAAGCCCCGCGACCGGTGAGGGAGGGCACAAACCAGGTCGTTGGCCAGGTGGGGTTCGTCCGTTGATCCAGAACATCATGAACCGCATCGGGCAGCGCGACCGTCTGCCCCTCGGCAATCTGGAGTGCGGGGCCAAGGCCTGACACCAGGTTGATCCGAGTCATGGTGGCGGGCATTCCGCCCAGAGTGCGGTAGCGGGTGCTCAGCCCACCGCCCGGGAAGTACTCGGTAATCGACGGGTGCCAGGTGGTCGCCTTAAGGCACTTTGACACCTCGTCATCAGTGATGTCCCAAAACGGCTTCATTGTCGGCTTGCCGTCGGCCCCCGTCTGCTGGCCTGTGCCATCGAGTGCAGCGGGCCCCGAATTGATCAGGTGCAGCAGGCCGTCCGCAGCAGCCCCCTCGAGTTGATAGCCATCACACGCTCCGGCAACAGCCTCAGGGCTCCAGTAGGTCCGCAGGTCTGCGAAAATCTGCGCCGTGTTGGTGAGCAGGTGACCAAAGAGCATGGTGGCGGCATTGAGGGCATCGTTTTCGGTGGCAATGATGTACGGCGCACGCCTGCCGTTCCAATCAAACGACGTATTGAGAATGGCTTCCAGAAAGTCCCCGTTGGGGAAGTGATCGGTCCACTGCCGCTGCCCCTGAAAGCCAGACGCGATGGCACCGTGGCCGTGGGCCTGTTCCTGCAGCCCCATGTCCGCCAGCCGTTCGTTGCCCACCATCAGGTCACGGGCAATCAACGACATCTTGACGGAATCCGACCACTCCGAATCAAGCTGTTCCCGTGACCGCTTGGTCTCGGGGCTGTTGTAGTCATCGCCCTCGGGGCAGTGCTCCTTGACCCACGCCAGGGCCCGCTCGTACTCAGCCTGATCAAACTGCCCCTTGTTCATACGGCCGACAAACTCGGTCATGTCGATATCTTCGACCCGCATGCCCAGCCACTTCTCCCAAAACGCATAGTCGACCATCGAGCCGGCAATGCCCATCGAAGTTCCGCCCATCGAGAGGTAGGCCTTGCCACGCATCAGTGCCGCTGCCAAGCCGCAGCGGGTGAAGTCGAGAATCTTGGCCCGCACGTCGGCCGGCATATTCCCATCACCGGCATCCTGCACGTCGCGGCCATAGATGCCAAACGCCGGAATCCCCTTTTGCGTGTGGCCGGCAAGCACCGCGGCCAAGTAGACCGCCCCGGGACGCTCGGTCCCGTTGAATCCAAAGACCGCTTTCGGACGAAGCGGATCCATGTCCATCGTCTCACTGCCGTAGCACCAGCACGGTGTGACGGTCAGCGACAGCCCAACATGCTCCCGCCGGAAGAGATCGTCAGAGGCAGTCGCCTCAGCAACACCACCGATGCAGGTCTCGGCGATCACACAAGCGACCGGCTCGCCGTTGGGATACTTCAGTTCGCTGCTGATCAGATCGGCCACCCGCTTGGCCAGATTCATTGTCTGATCTTCAAGGGACTCACGGACGCCGCCGAGCCGGCCGTCAATCGTGGGGCGAATACCGACCTTGGGAAGAGAACCGTTCCAGATTGTGGGAGCGTGATGTGCAGCCATTGTTTCCATCCAAGCAAGAAAACGAAACGAAGAACCGTCAGGAACAGAGAGCCAGCCCCGGCAGACAACCCGGGGCCGGCATGAGATCAGCTAGCTGCAGTCGCAGAGGCTGACGAGTCCCGTGACCCCAGGAAGACTGCGAACCCGAAGATCGCAATCACAACAAAGCAGATCAGTGGCAGGAAGAACGACACCCGCACAGACTCAAGGGTCTGGCCGGCGATGACCATGCTGTCACCGTCGATCAATGCCCCCTGATACCGAGGCATGAAGGCCCCACCGACGATCGCAAAGATCAGCCCTGCCGACCCAAGCTTGGCATCGTTGGGCGTCAGGCCATTCAAGGCGATTCCGTAGATCGTCGGGAACATCAGCGACATACAGGCCGACACTCCGATCAGGCAATACAACCCGGTCATACCCTGCAGGAAAATCGCCCCGGCAGTGAGCACCCCACCACCGATGGCCAGCAGCCCGAGCAACAGCCCCGGCGCCATGTACTTCAGGATGAACGTACAGATGAAGCGACTCCCCAGAAAGATGCCCATCGCCAGGATGTTGTAGTTTTGCGCCTGGGCGGCACTTAGTCCAACGAGGGTCATGCCGTAGTGAATGATGAATGTCCAGCACATGATCTGGGCGCCCACGTAGAAGGTCTGGGCGATCACCCCGCCGAGGTACTGCCAGTTGGTGAAGAGGTTCCCCAACAAGTGCACGACGTGAATCTGCTCTTCCTCATGTCCGGTATCAGGCAACTTGGCCACCACAAACATGACGAGCACGACCAGCACGACCAGCGCGATCGCGACGTACGGAGTGCGAACCACCTGGAGGTCGTGGGCCATCATTGCCTTGCGTTCATCCGGCTTCGACTCAGCAAACTCCTCCATGGATGCGGTGATCAGACCATCGACTTCACTCGGCAGCATGGTGGCGTACTCCGGGTGAGCCGCGATCTCCTTCTGTCGAAAATCGGACACTTCCAGCCCCGGCAGAATGAACATGCTGGCGACCACCATGCCGGCGAGTGAACCGATCGGATTGAACGCCTGCGCGAGGTTGAGCCGCTGGGTCGCAGTACTCCGTGGGCCCATCGAGAGGATGTACGGGTTCGCCGTCGTCTCCAGGAACGCCAAGCCAAAGGTCAGCACATAGAACCCGACGAGAAAGACGTTGAATTCCATCATCAGGCTGGCAGGAATCGTCAAGGCGGCTCCAATCGCGTAGAGCAACAGGCCGATGATGATGCCGGACTTGTAGGAGACCTTGCGGATCACCAGGGCCGCCGGAATCGCCATGGTCGCATAGCCACCATAAAAGGCCCACTGCACGAGGCTGCTCTGAGCGTTGCTGATCAGAAAGATTTCCTTGAACGCCCGCACCAGTGGATTGGTAATGTCGTTCGCGAAGCCCCAGAGGGCAAACAGCGATGTCACCAGAATAAACGGCCCCACGTAGGCGACCGGAACCACCGACTCTTGACTTGCACCACGTGCCGACGACGACTTGCCCATGTTTGTCTTCCTTTGAACATCTTCATGGAGAGCAGCAGGGGTCAACCGGTCCCTCCCAGCGCCGACCCTTCGGCCGATGTTGTAGCACACCGTCGCCCAAATGTGAGCCACAACGGGGAAAAACCCGAGTCTGCCTGCGACCATTCAGCCCGCTGGCTGGAAGAAATCAGCCAGACTTGAGCATCTTGCCTGTATCCACAGGCCCCACCCAAGGCAGGGCGTGGCGTGACACCAATTGCCGAATCCCTCGCTGCCATCCGAGACACAGGCTTCAACGGTACCGTCAGCGTTGAACTGGAATATGCCCCGCAGTCCGACCAGATCATCGAGTGGGTCACTGAGGCCTATGAAGAGACGGACAGAATCAGACGTGCCCTTGGCTGCCGCGGCTGACCAGCCGCTCTGGTTCAGCGAAGGTCTTTTTCCTCGTGCAGCCACTCCGCAATCGACTTCCCCTTGCCTCTCAGGAAGCACGCATCACTCATCCGTCAAGTTGCCCCCGGATCGCCTCAAACCGCTGGTGATGCCGCCACCTCTCCCAAAAGGTTGCCGCTCGCAGCCTGGGATCGTTGGGGTGGAACAGATGCTCTTTGCCGCGACGGGTCACCAACAGCAACTGGCCATCCTCAAGCACCGTCTTCACCAACAAGTATTTATCGACCACGTATGCGTAATACTCGCCACGCTGGGATGCATCGACCGTCCGTGACCGCCGCCCAGGGGAGGTGCTGAACTTCTGCTTCGCAAAGACGACTCGATCACCGGGTTTCCATCGCATCCTGCACCCACCTCAAGCCCTCATCGGGGCGGCCCAGACTTCCCTTCCACCTCAAACAAGGTACAACACGCCCTGGGGAACAAGCGAGATCATTTCCTCCGCCACATATCGGAGCACACCCGTGAACCTGTCAAATTTTTTCCATCTGGCCGGGGAGTTGATTGGGGGACTTGGCATCTTCCTCTTGGGCATGAAGTCCATGTCCGAGGGTATGC
>JBDQOY010000102.1:0-2783 GCA_040260935.1 Pirellulales bacterium | reverse complement strand
ACACTCCCCCACCTGGGTGTCCTATTCCGCCGCCTGTTCCCCCATCTACTTTGGGTGCCCGCGGCAACCGTTCGTGATTTTCAATGCGGGGTGCGCCCGTGTGGGCCCCCGCGGCCGCTGCCCTGCGGGCTGGTAACTGACTCAAGCACCCGATCAAGGCTGAAACTCCCCGGCTTTTGCCGCGGGGGGAACTCCCGGAAACTCTGCAGCCAGCGACTGACATAGGCAGCTGCCGGGGCAAAGGCGAACATCCGCTCGGCCCGCCAGCGGCCATAGTCGATCGCCTCATGATCAGCCCGCTCAAAAGGATCGCTCCGCAGATTGAAGAGTTTCGGCAGCCGCAGTTTCACGAACGGCTCTTGCCAGACGTCAAGGCCGTGGGCCCGCTGCTCTAGGAAGCACATCTTCCATTGGTTGTACCGCAAGGCCGCCACATCACCGTCGTCAGTCCAGTAGAGAAACTCATGGCGGGGCCAGTCGCCCGTGCCCGCGAGCGCTGGCAGCAGGTTGTATCCATCAAGGTGAACGCGATAGTCCCGGCCATTGGCCGAACGGCCCTGAAGCAGGTCCTCCTTCACGTTCATGTCGCCAGCGGCTGCCAGCAGCGTCGGCAGCATGTCTTCGTGTGAACCAATTTCATTAACGACCGTCCCCGGGGCAATCACGCCCGGCCAACGGATGGCACAGGGCACACGATAGCCACCCTCCCAGTTGGTATTCTTCTCACCACGAAACATCGTGGTGCCACCATCAGGCCAACTCATCATCTCTGCACCATTGTCAGTCGAATACATGACGATGGTGTTGTCGGCGAGCCCCAGTTCGTCCAACTTGTCGAGCACCTGCCCGACGTGGCCGTCATGCTCGACCATGCCATCGGGATAGATCCCTAGCCCAGTCTTCCCCGCCGACTCTTCTTTCAGATGGGTGAAGATGTGCATGCGGGTCGAGTTCCACCAGATGAAGAACGGCTTGCCCTCAGTTTTGGCCCGCTGCATGAAATCGAGCGTCTTCGCCGTCACCTCTTCATCGATTGTCTCCATTCGCTTTTTGGTCAAGGGTCCGGTGTCGGTGATGCGACCATCCGCAAAGGAATGAATCACACCCCGTGGCCCAAACCGCTTTTTGAACTCCGGATTCCGCGGGTAGTCAGGATGCTCCGGCTCTTCCTCGGCATTGAGGTGATAGAGATTGCCGTAGAACTCATCAAAACCATGGTTGGTCGGCAGCATCTCGTCGCGATCACCAAGGTGGTTTTTTCCGAACTGTCCGGTGACATAGCCACGGGCCTTGAGCAGACCGGCCACCGTCGGATCCTCCACCCGCATGCCCTCCGGGGCTCCCGGCAGACCAACCTTCGTCAGCCCCGTGCGAATCGGGGACTGGCCGGTGATGAAGGCCGCGCGGCCAGCGGTACAACTCTGCTGGCCATACCAATCCGTGAACAACGCTCCGTCGCGGGCGATGCGGTCAATGCTGGGAGTCCGATAGCCCATCATGCCGAGGTTGTAGCCGCTGATATTAAACTGCCCGATATCGTCGCCCCAGATGACAAGGATATTTGGGCGACTGTTCTCAGCAGCACCGGCCTTCATCTGGATGAGGATAAAGAGCCCGCAAACAACTAGCATGAACCGTCGCATCATTTCCCCCTGAGTACCTTCTCTGAGCAGTGCTGACCATCGGTAACCGACCGACGTCAGGCGACCGCCTTCGGACATTGCGTTCCTCCGAGCATACGCCACCAGTTGCCACTGGGGAAAATCGGCGAACCTGCTTCACTGGCTAAGGTCGGACAGCCTCAATCAGGTGATAGCCCTTGACCATCTCCTGCGCGACCTCACTCCAAGACAGCGGCAACTGCTCGAGGTACCAGCTTGGCTGCTTAGTCACGACCAGCAACGTCCCCCCCGGGGCGAGCGCGGCGCGGGCTGACTCCACAAACAAATCCGCGATACGGAAGTCGGCATAGTAGGGCGGGTTGGCCAGCACCAGGTCATAGTTGCCCGGATCAAGTACCTGCCCCGCGGCCTCAACCGCCACGGTGATGTTCGGCAACTGATTGTGCTCCGCTGCCCGCGTCAGGCAGTCAACGGCCCGCGCAGAGGAGTCGATGGCATACACCCCAATCGATGGATGCCGTGAAGCGAGCCCCAGGCTGACGCAGCCGGAACCACAACCGATCTCAAACACTCGGGCACCCTCGGCCAGCTCAACCGCGTTGAGCAGATGCCGAGCCGCCGGATCGATGCGGCGATGGGCAAAGACCCCGGGCCGGGTGAAGGCCGTCAGCAGCCGGCTGCCGTCACGAAAGACAACCTCACAGCCAAAGTCTCGCCGCTTTTTCAGCGGCCGGGTCTTCTGCACGACATAGCAGACCGTCGCCGGCTTCGCCGCATCATCCGGCCGCACCCAGACCGTTTCACCAGTGGCCGCCAACTGCTCCCGCAGCCAGCGGTCCCGGGGGTTGTCGATTGCCACCACCAGATGCCCGCCGATGGCAAGCTGCTGGAGGACCGCCTGAAGCATGTCACGTGTTAATTCTGCCTCACCCGACTTGAAGACCGGCAAGACCGCAAGGTCATACTCACCGCCGCTCTCTGGTGTCGGTGGATCTGCGAGGCAGTGCAGTGCCAGGGCTGCTGGCAGATCACCGCCAACAGCCTCCAGCAGTTGCTGCTGAGACCGCTCGAGAAACCAGCGGTGCACCTCCGCAGCGGGACGGGTCCCAGCCAGGTCAATGGCTGCCTGCCCCCGACCCAGGGTCGTGCAGAGAACTCGTT
>JBDQOY010000101.1:0-2918 GCA_040260935.1 Pirellulales bacterium | reverse complement strand
GTGGGCTGTTGTGGGGCATGGGGGATGCCCTCGGTGGCCAACTCTGTCTTCGGGTGGCCTTGCTGGTCGGTCTCGGCTGGGCCGTGGCTGTCATTCTCACAGCAGTGGCGGGAGGTCTGCTGGTACTTGAGACCGGTTCGGGGGCAGAGTCGCTGACTCCGCAGTCGCCACAAGAGCGAGGCTGACCGCCCTGTGGCCTGAGGCCAGGGGGCGATAAGTCAACCACCGTCATGTCGTGGTGTCGTGGGATGCGGAGAGCTCGCCAATCCAAAAGGAGGGTGCCTCAGCCCACGGGGAGCGCGTCCGATGCTGTGGAACTCGAGGAGAGTTCAACAGTCGGCATGGCACTCGACCGGAGCCATGGTCGGCACCCGACGAGCCTCATTAAGAGCTCACCGGCATAGGTTCGACACAGCACGGGCATGGCAGAAAACTTACCGCCCCTCAGCCTCAGCAGTTGGGGGAGTCAACAGACAGCCATCACCTTCTCACTATAGCGACCCGTCGTACAGAGGAACAGCGTTTGCGAAGCAGCGTGTGCTAGGTCTGCTCACCGGCGTCTCAGGCTTCCTCCGCATCGCAGAGATGCGGTTCCATGACTTTCGTATTCCGCTCCACTGCCAGAACGACTGTCTGCTGTTCCAGCCCAGACGCTGATTTGGCAAGAATCGGAATGACCTGCCGCTTGTTCGGCATTTCAACCCGGACCCGAAATGCTCCGTCATCCTCGATGGCAACCGGCTCCCCCTGAATCGTCAGATGGGCTCCCGGTTCGGTCACGCCGTAGACGACCATTTCGGCAGCGACTTCGAGTGGGAACCCGTAGGCCTCCCCCTCCCCCAACGCATCGCTGACGCTGGACCGCTGGGGATCGGGCAGACCGAGGGGCCGTTTGAGCCGCTCTTCGAAGAGTTCACGTAACTCTTCAGGATGATTCTCCGGGGAAAAACCGCCGCTCATCGCGTAGATTTTGTCGCAGTTTTCGGCGATGTCATTCCAATGGGTGTCGAGGGTGTCACCCTGACTGCCCGACGGAATGTTGACGACGTTGCTGCGGCAAAGCGAATGAAACTCGGCATGACGAGTGCGGTAGCCAATCTCCACCCGACAGCGGAGGGGCTCCCGAATATCGATGAACCAATTCTTCACCCCACCGTGAATTTCAATCTCGCGAACCACACGAGCGGATGGCGAGCCAGCTGCGCCGCTGACAACCTCGAGGAGTCGGAGGATCGGCTGAGCGGCGTGCCACTCTTCTCCCAACGCAGCTTTGGCCCGAAGGACACTGCGGGGGGTGATTTCCCAGAAGGCGTGGAGCCAATGCGGTCCACGTGCCATCAGCACGGCCCGGTCACGCAGCGGGGCCCGGCGACGACTCGGTTCGGGCTGGCTGGCCAGGCTCTTCTCGCGTGCTAGACGCTCCTGGGCATCGCGAATCCGCGCACTCACCGCGGCCCGCCGGCGGGCCGCGGCGGTCGGCTTTGCAGCGGATGGACGGGGTTGCTGGCCCCGACTGGCTCGTGTCGCAGGGGCGGCTGCTGCCTCGGGCTGACGGGGTTGAACAGGTTTGGTTGCTGCGCGAGCGGCAACGATGCCTTGATTCGATGCTGTGGCGGTCGCTGGCCGGGCTGCCTTGGCCCGGCGGACAAGTGCATTGATTAGTTGGTCCTTCCGCATGGCGTGCCAGCCCGGCACCCCATGTTGCTTGGCCATTCTGGCCAGATCACGGACTGGCTTTTCCTTCAGGCTCGCTGCAGTCATCTCGGCTCTCTCCCTCGACAGGCCCGCGTCTGCTTGGCCTCGCCAGAGGCTCCCCTGCGATTCCGCTGCGGGTACGGCGGGAACCTTGTCACCCTACCGGAAGAGGAGTCTGAACACAAATTTTCAGCGTTCTTGACGGAAAGCACTCAGGAATACCCTCCAGAAGAAGGATTCCCTTCATGGCTTTGGTGCAAGGAGTCCGAGATTGTCCTGGATTCTGGCAATCAGTCTTCGGTGAGTGCTATTCGCCGCGGAGCCTGAGCCCCCTCTCCGCGAGCCGTTCGCGAACCTCGTTGAGGCTCGTCACGCCGAAGTTTTTGCACTCCATCAGGTCCTCCGCAGTCCGTCGAACCAGTTCACCGATTGTCATGATGCCAAGTTTGGTCGTGCATTTTCGCGCCCGAACCGACAGGTTGAGTTCAGTGACCGGAAGAGCGTGGACTTCGGTCTCTTCACCAATTGGCTCTTCAATCGGTGCGGCTGCCTCAACGGCCAGCGTTGCCTCGGCAAACTGCCCGAGCGTGAGCCCCATGGACGCGAGCCTTTCCTTAATTTCAACGAGGCTGGTCTCGCCGAAGTTCTTACTCGCCAGGACGTCGGCCTCACTCGTTCGCGTCAGGTCGCCAAGCGTCAGAATGCCCATCTTCACCAAGCAGTTCCGGCTGCGAACAGACAACTCAAAGTCGCTGACTGGCAGCGTCAACACTTGCTCAAGCCGGTCACGCTGACGTTGTTCCTGCTCGTCAAGCAGATGATCACCTGAGGCGGCGGAATCCTTGAGGAAGAGTTGTGCCCGGGCGAAGGCTTCATCCCGGCCGGGTGCCTCAAGCGGCAGCCCATCGAGAATCCGCCGGTAGCACTCCTGCGCCTTGGCAAAATCGTCACGATCTTCATAAAGCAGGCCGAGGTTCATCAGCCCACCCACGGTGGCCGGATACCGCTGTAGTGACCGCTGATAGCAGTCGATCGCCTCGTCGTCGTCACCGAGTTTGTCGTGGAGGACGCCGAGATAGAACAGAGCCAGCGGCTGGCCTGCATCAGCCTCGAGGGCCTTATTGAGCAGGTCAAAGGCTTCGTTTGCGGGACCGCTCTGTTCCACAAGCACCGCACCGCGGGCAGCCAGCACTTCGGCGGTTGCCTGTTCGTCTGCGGCAGCG
>JBDQOY010000100.1:0-14467 GCA_040260935.1 Pirellulales bacterium | reverse complement strand
TTCTTCGCCTGGGTTCAGGGGCAGCCGGTCGTCGTCCACCATGATCATCACGCCATCCCGCCAGACGATGGGTCGTTCGGCGGAAAAGTAGAGCGGCACGATCGGAATCTGCTCGAGGTGGATGTACTGCCAGACATCGAGTTCGGTCCAGTTGGAGAGTGGAAAGACCCGAATGCTCTCGTTCTTCTTGACCTTGGTGTTGTAGAGGTTCCAGAGTTCGGGCCGCTGGTTCTTGGGGTCCCAGCGGTGAAACTCATCCCGGAATGAAAACACCCGCTCCTTGGCTCGGCTCTTTTCTTCGTCGCGGCGGGCTCCTCCGAAGGCAGCGTCGAATCGATATTTGTCGAGTGCCTGCCGCAGAGCCTGCGTCTTCATGACGTCGGTGTGAACCCTGCTGCCATGATCGAACGGGTTGATGCCCTGAGCCCGGCCTTCTTCGTTCGTGTGGACGATCAGTTTGAAGCCAAGTTCTTTGGCGATGTAGTTGTCCCGCAGGTCGTACATGTCCCGGAACTTCCAGGTGGTATCGACATGCATCAGCGGAAAGGGGGGCTTCGCCGGGGCAAAGGCCTTCTCAGCCAAGCGAACCATGACGGCCGAATCCTTGCCGATTGAGTAGAGCATCACCGGGTTATCAAACTCGGCGGCCACCTCGCGGATGATGTGGATGCTTTCGGCTTCGAGTTGCCGGAGGTGCGTGAGAGAATAGCTGGTCATCGGGGCTCGCAGGCGGGAAAACAACGGTTTTTCCTACTGTAGGCGAAACCGGTGAAACGGGGCAATTCCAGCACGGGAAGGGTGTCAAAATCGCCTAAAATAAAACACTGGCAACGGCTGCCCATCGATCGCTGCTGGGCGTAAGAATACGGAGGGCAGGACGATGGTATGCAGCCGCTATGGAGCCTTGGTGCGAGATAAGGAGGGGTCCGGCATGAGCCCGACAGCGATGGTGAAAAACGGTCTGATTCTGCTGGTTGCCGTCGGGAGTGTCGTTGGAATGCGTCACGCGGTGGGGGCGGCGGAGCGGAACATCATCGTGTTTATAACCGACGATGAATCGCCAACACTCGGCTGCTATGGCGACTCGGTCGCCGTCACGCCGGCAGTCGATGCCCTAGCCGCCGACGGCATGGTGTTTGACAACGCCTTCGCCACCACGGCCAGTTGCTCTGCCAGCCGATCGGTCATCCTGTCGGGCCTGCACAACCACGCCAACGGCCAGTACGGCCATCAGCACGATTTCCACAAGTTTGCCAGTTGGTACGACGTCGTCAGCTTTTCTCTGCCGCGGGCCCTCGCCCGGGCCGGCTATCGCACTGCCCGCATTGGCAAGTATCACGTGGCCCCAGAGGAGGTCTATCACTTTGAGACGGTGCTTAACGGCAATGCCCGCAACGCCGTGCAGATGGCCGACGCGTGCCGGGGGCTGATCGAGGCCGACAGCGAGCAGCCGTTCTTCCTGTACTTTGCCACGAGCGACCCGCACCGCGGTGGTGGCACTGACAAAACGTCACCGCTTGATCTCAAGCCCGACCTGTTCGGCAACAAGCCGGGGCGGGGCAGCCACCACGGGGTGAAGGAGGTTTTCTTTGATCCGGCCGACGTGCCAGTGCCCGCCTTTCTACCCGACACGCCCGAGACCCGGAGCGAACTTGTTCAGTACTACCAGGCATGTGCCCGGATTGATCAGGGCGTGGCCCGGCTGGTTGAAATTCTCAAAGCGGCTGGCCAGTACGACAAGACGTTGATTCTGTTCACCAGTGACCACGGCATGGCCTTCGCAGGCGGCAAGACGACGGTCTACGAGCCCGGGCTGCGGGTGCCCTTCGTGGTTCGTGACCCCTACAGAGCCACTCGCGGAACCCGTACCAACAGCCTCGTGAGCCATACCGACATCACACCATCCTTGCTCGACTTTGCGGGTGAACTCGATCATGACAGGCAGCGACCAAAGCACTGGGTTGCTCCGCAGGACTACTGGAAGGAAAAGCCCTACGCCAGCCACGAGAACCATGGGCCCCAGAAGGGTTTGCCTGCCTACCACGGTCGCTCCTGGCTGCCGCTCCTTGATGATCCAGAGGCAAAGATTCGCGAGGCCCACTTTGCGTCCCACACCTTCCATGAGATTCAGATGTACTACCCGATGCGGGCGGTACGGGATCAGCAATGGAAACTGATCTGGAACATCGCCCATCCGCTGCCCTATCCGTTTGCGTCTGACCTCTGGGTGGCCAGCAGCTGGCAGGCGCAGTTTCGCCGCAGCCTGGATGCGGCCTACGGCCAGAAGACCGTCGCTGAGTACATCCAGCGGCCCCGGTTTGAGCTTTACGATCTGACGAACGACCCGAACGAAGCGGACAACCTTGCCGGTGATCCGGCGCATGCCGCGACGCTGCTGCGGTATCAGCAAAAGCTCAAAGCCCTGCAGCACGAGTACGGTGACCCGTGGGTCACCAAGTGGGACTACGAGTAGCCAACGGGCTGACCGCCAGCGGCTACCGCCGCCAGAGCAGCTGCAAGGAGAGGCCAAGGCCGGGGTCGAACTCGATCACGTCGGTCCGGCCCGAGGTGAAGCTGGTGCCCTGAAAGAGCTCCCGGTCGAAGAGGTACGAGGCGAGGAACTCAAGGCTGAACCCGCTGCCAAGCTGCTGCTCAAGGCCGACGCCGGCCCGCTGGTCGAAGACATAGAACCGCTCCTTCTCGACGGTGCGGTCGGCGAGGAAGTAGATCTGGGTATCGGTGCGATAGCCGCCGAACAACCAGAGCCTATCGGCCAGCCGCCGCCGGACCATCGCGTTGACGTTGACCAGCGGAAAATAGTTGAAGCTGACCTCCCAGTCATCGGTGGGCCGCCATTCCAGGCCTGCCGGCAGGCCGATCTTGGCTTCGAAGGTGTCGTCTGGCTTCCAGACATAGGCAACGCCTGGCAGCGGATACGGCAGCTGAGAGGTGGGGGAATAGAACAGGCTGAAGCTCCAGTCATCGCGGTTGTTCCGGGCTGGGACGGTCGCAAACAGAATGGCCATCAGCGTGAGGTCGCGGCCGGCATGGAACGGCTTGTCGCTGGCCGAGCCAAACAGGAACGTGCCGCCCAGGGTGCTGCCCGACGCGAGCGGGTGAATGTGTGTGACACCCGTCTCGATCAGCCAGAACTGCCCCGGGACCCGCTGGCCGGAGTCAGGCAGGATCGCATCCGTGGCGAGTTCGAGACGGCCGAACTTGGCGATCGCCAGCCAGAGCGGCTTGCCTTCCTCAGGAATGCCGAGTGGCATGGCGACCCGGGCGAACTGGGCATTCATCTGCAGGTTGGCTGGCTGGCCGACAACGGGGGTGTTGGGTGCCCAGAAGCCGCCAAGACTGACCGGGGCGGCTCGGCCAAAGCTCGACTTTTTCCGAGGGCTTTGTCCGGGCGTGACAGGGTCGAGGTCAGCGATGGGCTCACTGGCGAAACTGTCTTGCTCCAGGTTGAACTCCACCGGTGGCAGCAGCTCAATGCGCTGGTCAGAGCCACGGTACGGTGTCCACGGGCTCACGTGATCAGCAGGCAGTGATTGAGCCTGGGGAGCCGTCACCGGTGGCACCCAGACCAGTTCCTGAGCCCAGACGGGGGGCGGTGCGGCGGTGAAAAGCCAGCCGGCGAACACAATCCTTAACAGCAACGGTCGGATGGACACGGGAGCAGACCACCGGAGAACAGGGCAGAAACCCCGGAGACACTAGCCAGCCAGGCCGAGGCCGGCAATCGCGGAACGCGGCGGCATGAGCGAGCTTTGCCAGGCTTTCAGCCCGGCTTTGATTTGCCCGAGAGAAGCTAGTGAAGTAGGGTCGAAGCGTTGCCCGAGCCGTGAGGAGCATGTCATGCATGAGAACCAGAATGGGGTGCCGGTGTTTCAGCCACTTCGAGGCCTTGGTGGCGGGATCGCGCTGATGGCTCTCCTGGCGGCTGTGGCAGCAGCGGCCGACAGCGGCGGGGTGAAGCCACCACCGACTGAATGGCTGAAAAACAGGACCCTTGTCCTGCGGGTTTCCAAGGAGTTCATCCGCCAGCACACTCCGGCGGTCGTCGATCAGCAGACGCCAGTCGACCGCTGGCTGTTCGGTGCCCATGTTACCGGGACAGCGGTGACCAATGGCCGTCCTGTGATGGCCAGGCAGCCCGACGAGACCCAGCCAGTGTTGGTGCTGCACTTTGAGGGGACGACCTGCACCACGACCGTCGCAGCAAAGGGAGCGGTGCGAGTTTCGAACCGGGGGCTGGCTGAATTCGATGTGCGGCGGGAGATCAGTTTTGATGGCATGAATTTCCAGAAGGGTCATCGCACGATTGACTGCACCTATCACTCTCACGTGACTGGCATCGCGACGCCACCCGGCCTGCGGGGCGGGGTCATGCAGGTCCTCGCTCGGCAAAAAATTGAGCGGCAGCGGCCCGCCGCCGAGAGTCAGGCGCGGGCCGATCTGCAGCAAACCATCCTCGAGGCGTTTGGAAAGCAGACCGACAAACTCGTCGCCGACCTGAATGCCAATCTGCCCTGGAAAGAGACGGTGGCATTATTGACACAGGCAGGTCCCGGCCGCAGCCGGCGGTTCACAGCGAATGCTCACTGGATTGAAGCCCGCTCGATGCATGTTGAGCAGCAGGAGCGAAGCCTGCCGAAAGAATCCAGCGAACTTCGTGCCCCGATTGAACTCTGGGTGCTCGGGGAACCGCGGGCGGCGGTCACCAACGAACTCATCAGCCTCTGGACGGTTTCCCACCGTGCCTTCGATCGCTTTCGCGAGGCCGTGCTTCCAGCGACCAAGCCAGAGCTTTCCGGAATTGCACCCGAAATGGTGGGTGACTGGTGGGTGATTCGGGTCGGCAGCGACGTTGCGGAACAGTTTCTCAAACGCGGCACCGCCCCTGAGGCAGGTGCGGTGAACGTCGGTTCGAGCGAAGACGCCGGCTGAGCAGTCAGGCAGCGGTGCCCGCTGGAAGCCCACGCAGGTGGTCTCAGCCTGAGGTCCGCAGGCGGTCGGCCTGCCGGCGGATTGCCCGGAGATCGGCGGCATCCTTGCGGCTGAGGTTTTTCAGCTGCATCGTCATCCGGGGGTTCTTCTTCAGCAACGTCTCGTGCCGAGCGAGGAAGTCCCAGTAGAGCGTGGTGAAGGGGCAGGCGTCGGGACCGTGTGCCACCTTGGGCTTGTAGCGGCAGCCCTTGCAGGCGTTGCTCATCCGGTCGAGGTAGGCGCCGGTGGCGCAGTAGGGTTTTGACGCCATCACGCCCCCGTCGGCGAACTGGCTCATGCCGATCGTGTTGGGCAGTTCCACCCACTCAACCGCATCGACATAGACCGCGAGGTACCAGCGATGGACTTCCTCGGGCGTGACCCCGAAAAGCATGGCATACAGGCCGGTCACCATCAGCCGCTGGATGTGGTGGGCGTAACCATGGTTCAGCGTCTGACCGAGGGCATCCCGCAGACAGTTCATCTCGGTCTCGGCCGTCCAGAAAAATTCTGGCAGTGGCCGGTCAGCCCCGAGCGCATTCCGCTGGGCATACTCTGGCATCAGATGCCAGTAGATGCCGCGCACATACTCTCGCCAGCCCAGAATCTGCCGGATGAAGCCTTCGACGGCTGGCAGTGGGGCGTCTCCCGCGCGGTAGGCATCTTCTGCTGCAGCGACGACGTCACGTGGATCGAGCAGTTTGAGGTTCATCGCGGCCGCCAACCGCGAGTGGTAGAGCCAGGGCTCCCCAGTCCAGATCGCATCTTGGTAGGTGCCAAAGTTGCTGAGCCGATGGCCGATAAAGTCGCGGAGGGCAGCCTGGGCATCGTGCGGCGTCACCGGCCAGTCGAAGTCGGCCAGGCGGCCTGGGTGCGTGGCAAAGCGAGCCTCAACGAGGGCGATCACTTCTTGAGTGACCGCATCGGGGGTAAAGCGTTGCGGGGGCGGCAGGTCTCCGGGGCCGGCCTTTCCAAAATGTCCGCGGTTGTCGGCGTCGTAGTTCCACTGGCCACCGGCGGGGTCACCCTCGTCCATCAAGATGGCAAACCGCTCTCGCAGCGGCCGATAAAAATATTCCAGTCGGAGCTGCTTCCGGCCGGCGGCATGGTCGGCAAACTCTGCGACGGTCGTGAAGAAGTGTCGGTCGGTGCGAATCTCCAGCGGCAGGTTCAGATCAGCGGCCACAGCTTCGAGGGCTTGCCGCACCCGCCACTCACCCGGCTCGGCACAGACGAGCCGTTCGGGCCCCTGCCCGGCTTTTCCAAGGCGGGTGAGGCTGGCCCGCAGGGCCGCCGCCAGCGAGTCTGGTTCACCAGCGGTGGGGGCTGCAGTGAGTGCTCGATAGTCAACCGGGATGCCTTCGGCGAGCAGGTCGTCACGAAAGTGCCGCATCGCTGCCAGAAAGGTGACGATCCGGGCCTTGTGAGACCAGACTTGGGTCGATTCCTCAGCGACCTCGGCCATCCAGACCAGATCGGCCTGCGGGTCGAACCCATCCAAAGCGGCGCTGTCTCGGTTGAGTTGGTCACCGAGAACGAGAACAAGGTGGCGGGGCATGGCAACGCTAGCTGGTGGAAGAGGGGAGGGAAACGCGGGCCGTTTCGACGGTTCAGGCCGTGAAAACAGGGTTTTTTTCCCAGCAGTTAGTCGCTGGCTGAATCTGCGGTTCATAAGGACAGGTGGCATTGTACTGGCCGCCTGCTTTGGTGCCGGTCGCTCTGCGAGAAAGGATCTAAGCCGTGATCGCGATTGCTTCGCCTCGACGTCTGCTCAAAACTGCCACTGCCCGCCGCCAGGCGGTCGGGACACGCCCTGCGACAATGTCCGGTCGGGGACTGACGCCCGCGGAGAAACGCCGGAAGACCATCCTCGCTCGGAAGCGGGCCGCCTTGTTTGAGCGAGCCATCGAGTACATCGGCGGGGACGTCTTTCTCGAGTCCGATGCTGAGCGGCTTGCCAGCACCCCGCCAGCCGATGCCGGGGTGCCGCTTGAGCGTGCGGCAGCAGAGGCACGGGCGCCGGCCGGCCGGTCGTTGTCACCGTATTTGGCGAGTCTCTACCAGACCCGGCTGCTGACCAAGGATGAAGAACAATTCTATTTCCGGCGGATGAACTGGTTGAAGTTTCAGGCCGTCACCCGCCGCGATCGGCTCGACCCCAAGCGGGCCACGATGAAGCAACTCAAGCAGATCGAAGGCCTGCTGGCTGAAGCGGAGACCGTCAAGGCGATTCTGATCACGTCCAATCTGCGGCTAGTGGTTTCAATTGCCAAGAAGTTCAACGAGCCGAGCCTGTCGTTTGACGAATTGATCAGTGAAGGAAACGTGGCGTTGATGCGGTCGGTAGAAAAGTTCAACTTCGCCCTCGGCAATCGCTTTAGCACCTATGCGACCTACGCGATTCAGCGGCACTTCTTCCGGATTTCCCAAAAGTGCCGCCAGCAGCGGAACCGGTTTGCGTCCGACGATGAACCGGTCAGGGATCGGGCTGAGGAGCCCCGCGACCCCGAGTCGTGCACGCCTGAGCAGGTTGGCCATCTCAAGCATGTGTTCGCAACGTTCCTCGAGGAACTGGAACCCCGCGAGCAGCAGATTGTCGTGGCCCGCTTCGGATTCGATGGAGGAAAGCCCAAGACCTTCCGCGAACTCGGTGTGGAGATGGGAGTCTGCAAGGAGCGGATCAGGCAGATTCAGACCCGTGCCATCGGCAAACTCCGCAGCATGGCCGAGCAGGCTCGCCTTGAGCAGATGGTCGGAGACTGGCTCTGAGCTAGTAGCCGGCGGGTGACCAGCAGACGAACAACACGAGGCGACCGTGCAAAAGGTACTCATCATTGGTGGGGCTGGTGGGATTGGTGCGGCGGTTGCCCGCCAGATCGTTGCAGGTGGAGGTCGGGTCTTTCTGGCCGGGCGGACGGCAGGCCCGCTGGAACAACTCGCGACAACTCTGGGCTGTCCCTGGGGAACCGTTGAGGCGACCGACGCGGATGCCGTCGATGCCTGCGGGGACAGGGCGGCCGAAGAACTGGGTGGGCTCAGTGGCATCACCAACTGCGTCGGCTCGATCCTGTTGAAGCCAGCCCATCTCACGACTCCAGCAGACTGGCAGGCGACCATGGCAGCCAATTTGACCACCGCGTTCACCTGCGTTCGCACTGCCGGGCGACTGCTGAAGGCAACGGGTGGTTCGGTGGTGCTGCTCTCCAGTGCGGCAGCCCGCATTGGCCTGGCCAATCACGAGGCAGTGGCGGCAGCGAAGGCGGGCGTGATCGGGCTGGCCCGCTCGGCAGCGGCGACATATGCCCGGGCGAAGATCCGCTTCAATGTAGTGGCCCCGGGGCTCGTGCGAACGCCACTCTCGGCTGGGATTCTGGCCAACGAACTCGCTGAGAAGGCTTCGGTGGCAATGCATCCAGCGGGCCGACTGGGCGAGCCAGAGGATATTGCCCGAGGCATCTGCTGGCTGCTCGATCCGCAGAACACCTGGGTAACCGGGCAGGTGATTGGCATCGATGGTGGCCTGGCCGACCTCAAGACACGCAGTTGACGGGCTCGGGCCTGCCGCCCGCGGACGAGTGGCCTGTAGCATCGGCGCCGGTCACCGTGCTCTGCGTATACTCACTCTTATTATTGCCCCTCCCCGCCAGGACTCGCTCCCATGACCGCACCCACGCCTGAATCCCTCCCTGTCGCCGATCCCCAGGCGGCCCTCGATGAAATCCACCATGTAGCCATCGCGGTCAAAAATGTGGCTGAGGCCGTCGAGTGGTACCGCCGGCATTTCCGCTGTGAGATCGGCTATCAGGATGAGACTTGGGCATTGCTTGAGTTCGGCAACACCCGGCTGGCATTGGTGATTCCTGACCAGCATCCACCCCACATCGGGTTCATCCATCCTCAGGCAGAGGCGTTTGGGACGCTGAAGCCCCATCGGGATGGCACCCGCAGTTGCTATGTCGCTGATCCCGCCGGGAATGCCGTTGAGGTACTCGCTCCAATCGGAACCTGATGCCATCCCCTGCTTCCGCTGGCCGTTGGCCGCTGATCGTGCAACTTGTCGCCACCGGCTGCATGACCGGCCTGATCTGGTTTGTGCAGGTGGTGCACTATCCGCTCATGGAGGGCTGGCCCCACGACGGCTTCGGCGTGTGGGAGCAGGCCCATCGAGCCCGCACGGGTCCCGTGGTGATTCCACCGATGCTCACCGAGGGCATCGTGGCGGCCTGGCTGCTCGTTCGGCGGCCCCGGGGCCTTGGCGTTGGGATGCCCCTCGCAGGGGCGGTGCTGCTGGCCGGCATCTGGGCCAGCACGTTTTTTCTGCAGGTTCCCTGCCATCTGCGGCTTTCTGCCGGCTGGGATGCGGCAACGCACCGGTTGCTGGTCGATTCCAACTGGATTCGAACCATCGCCTGGACGCTTCGGCTTGCCTTGGCCGTGGCCATGCTGCGGCGGGTCGAGACGGCGACTGAATCGGCCCCGGCCGATCTTGCGTCCCCTCCGCTGGGTCCCTAATCTCCCGCCGACAGCCGTCAGCGGAGGCGGCCAGGTTGTCTGCGCAGGGAGGTTGTCCGATGTCGATTCCGCTCGCCACGCTGGCCGAACTCGTTGGTGGTCAGCTCGTCCTGCCCGACAACGCGACGGTCCCTGAGGGAGTGACCGCTGCAGCGACTCTCGAGACGGCCACCGAGACTGCGGTGACGCTGGTCGATACGGTCGAGCGGCTGCCAAGCCTCGGCAAGAGCCGGGCCACAGCGGCAATTGTGCCGGTGGGTGTCGGTCCCCAGGATCGACCGACCATTGAGGTTGCCGATGTCCATGCCGCGTTTGCTGTGATTGTCAGGTATTTTCGCCCCGTCCGTTCCCAGCAGCGTCAGGGGGTCAGCCCGCAGGCAGTGATCGACCCCTCGGCTCGGCTGGCCGGTGATGTGGAGGTGCATCCTTTGGCGGTTGTTGGCCCCGATGTTGTTCTGGGGGAAGGTGTCACGCTGCATGCTGGCGTGCGGCTGGCGGCAAACTGTCGGATCGGAGCGGGAACGACCATTTTTCCGGGTGCGGTGCTCTACGAAGACACTGTGGTTGGCCGCGACTGCATCATTCACGCCAATGCCGTCCTGGGGGCATATGGCTTTGGTTACAAGCCAGCCGCTGATGGGCTGGAGCTGTCTGCCCAGCTTGGCTGGGTGGAACTTGGCGATCGGGTTGAGGTCGGTGCCGGCACCGCCATTGATCGGGGCACCTACGGGCCAACGACGATCGGCAGTGGCACCAAGATCGACAACCTGGTGATGATTGCCCACAACTGCCGCATCGGCAGCCATAACATGATCTGTTCCCAGGTCGGCGTTGCCGGCAGCACCAGCACGGGTGAGTGGGTGATCATGGCCGGCCAGTGCGGCCTGCGGGATCACATTCACATCGGTGATGGTGCCGTGCTTGGTGCCCGGTCGGGTGTCTCCAACGACGTCCCTGCCAAGAAAACCGTGCTCGGCGAACCAGCGATCGACCTGAAGGACCGCAAGCTCCAGCTTGCCGCGATGTCGAAGCTGCCCGAAATGCGAAAGCAACTCAAACAGTTCGGGAAGCGGCTTGATGCATTGGAGGAAGGGCAGCAGCCGGACTCTGACGACGCGTCGTCGCGGGCGGCCTGAACCACGCGTGGCTGGAGTGGCTTTGGAACAGTGACCGACACCACGATGACAGCAGCGACGGCTGACCACGCCCAGGTCTTCGCACCGGACCTCGACGGTGAACTGATCGGTATCCTGGCGGGCTGGGGTCGGTTCCCGATTGCGACGGCCGAGGCGATCCGGCGGCGGGGTGGGCGGGTTGCGATCCTGACGATTCGTCACCATGCCGAAGAGTCGCTTGCACCGCTTGCGGACGTGTATGGCGAAGTTGGCGTTGCCGAGATTGGCAAGGCAATCGACTTTTTTCGTCGGCACGGGGTACTGCGGGCGACCATGGCCGGCAAGATCCACAAGAAAAAGCTCTTTCGCCGGTTTGGTTGGGTCCTGCATCTGCCTGACTGGAAGGGACTGCGAACCTTCTGGCCTCACGTTGTCAGCCGGAAGAAAGACAACCGGGATGACTCGCTGCTGGCGGCGATTGCTACAGCCTTTGAACGGTCGGGCATTCGGATCTGCCCCGCCACCGACTTTGCGCCGGAACTCCTGGCCTCCGAAGGGGTCCTTGCGGGCAAGTCCCTCTCGAAACGTCGCATGGCGGATGTTGCCTTTGGCTGGCGGCTGGCAAAGGAACTGGGCCGGCTCGACATTGGTCAGACCGTGGTGGTGAAGAACCGGGCTCCGTTGGCACTCGAGGCAATCGAAGGCACTGATGAGTGCATTCGCCGGGCCGGGAAGCTTTGCCGGTCTGGTGGAATGACGGTGGTGAAAGTGGCCAAGCCTCAGCAGGACGAGCGGTTCGACATGCCAACGATCGGCATCGGCACGCTGCAGTCGATTCGGGCTGCCGGGGCGCGGGTGCTGGCAATTGAGGCAGGGAAGACGATTCTGGTTGATCGCGATCAATTGACGGGCTATGCGGCCCGATGTGGCATCACGATTGTCAGCTGCTTTGATGTGGCCGGTGTGCCCCTGCTGGAAAAGCCGCGGTACGACGCGGCCTGAGCCGCGAGCAGTCGCATTCTGCTGCTGCTGCCGTTGTTGGTTACGGTCACGTTTTTCTTGCAGAGCAATCCTGCGGACGCCTATGCTGGAGGGCATGCACCAAGCGATGTGAGGCGAGTGTCGTCTGCCGCGCAGTGAACAGCTTCAATAGGTGGCGGCATGCGGTATGCGTTGGCAAGTGTCTTCTTGTTGGTTGGTGGGCTGTGGGGAGGCTGGCTTCCGGCGGCTGAAGTTCCCACCGTTCCGCGTGTCTTAAGCACCGCGTCGTTTCATGAGCAGCGAGGAGGGGATGCCCCAACGCTCCTGGCGGACTTTTACCAGCACCCCGCGTTTCCCTTCATCCTCGATCCTGATGAGCGAGTGGTAACCCTCGAACTTGGCGCGATGTCGGCAGCGGCTGCGCAGCGACTGCTGGATGCCGCTTTTCAGGAGCATCCGCACGGGGTGACGGTGGTTCGATTGACTGGCTCGATTGATGTCACCTCACAGCCGCTTTCGCTTCCCGACAAGACCTGCGTGATATTCGAAGCAGGCGGCCAGCTCGTGGCGGCCTCCTCCTGCACGGCCACAGCCCTGTTGCTCGTCCGTGACAGGCAGTTTGTCAGCATCAAGGGTCGAGCGGACCCACGGGTTCGAAGAGAGCCCGCGGATGCCGTCATGCTCAACGGCCGCGATTGCATTGAGACCGCCATCCTGATTGAACGAAGTGGCCGGGTGCATCTGGATCAGCTCTCACTGGCTGGCTGTCGCGGAGATGGCATCCGGGTGCGGGGCCAGGGTGTGGAAAAGTATCACAGCCCCGTTTCTTTGACTCGTTCGCGGATCACCGCGTGTCAAGGGAATGGAGTCGTGGTGGGCGAGACGCCAGCCTTCATTGTTCTCGATACGATCATTGACACAGCTGGACAAGCCGGCCTCGCGATCGACGCGCCTTCATCGATTGTTGCCAACGTCTGCTGCATGTCTTGCCAGACAGGTGTCGCTGTCACCGCGTCCAATGTGGTGCTGACACGAAATCAAATGACAGACAATAACGTTGGCATCCGGCTGGCAGCTCCAAGTCGATACAGCCTGGTCTACGAGAACCGGATTGGGCGGAATGCAATCGGCCTTGTTCTTCGTGGGGCAGACGCAACGGTTGGCTGGAACGCCTTTGCGAACACGACGGACGTCGATGGCAATGGCGGTGGCAAAGGCAACACGCTGTTCTCGAATAGTGGCCTGGCGGCCGGTGCTGGGGTGGGACGCGGCGTTACCATGTTTGATCCGCCAACCGCGGCAAACCGACATCAGTCCCAGCAGATTTGGAAGGCTGAGGACGAACTGTCGGCAAAGCGGTCACGAATTGATCTGAAAATCGAGGCCGGTGCCGAGGGCATGTCGGTGGGCCGGGTCAACGATCGTCTGAAGTCTGCTCGGGCAGAGCATCCTGAAGCAGTCTTGGTCGTGCGGTTGGTGGGTGACTTCTTTCTGCGAGGCAATGACTCGTTGCAGCTTCCCGGACTTGCCTGTGTCATTCTCGATGGGCAGATCATTCGTGATGAGTCGGCCGGAGACAGCGAGAAGCTGGAGCTCATTGAACTGAAGGGCGAAGGGTGCGTCTCGTTTTCCGGGGGCCGGGTCGTGACAGCAGGCAGAGTCTTTTCAGTGGTGAGTGCCGCGGACGCGAAGAATGTCCTTCTGGTCGAGGGGGTTGCATGCGACCTGCGGCCGGGCAGTGGTGGCCGTGGTGCCTCGCCGGTGAATGCAATCAGTTCGAAGAAACACAGGGGGCCTTTTGTGATCCGTGACTGCGAGGTCAGCACCACAGGCCATCGGGGAATTTGGGCCCATGTGTCCAAGCGGGTGTACGCTCTCGGGAATACCTGTCGTGCTGAAAACTTTACGATCGACTTCGATGCCTATTGTTTCAACAGTGCAGCGCTCTTTAATCATGTCACGGGGAACGAACGTCATTCGGGCGTGTTTTTTGAGGAGTGCGTGAAAGAAAACATCGCCTTTGCGAATCAGATTGAAGAGAGCAAGGTGCACGGCATCTCCATGTGGACCGAGGCCGTAACAGGGGTGACCGAGAAGAACGTCGTTGCCTGCAATAGCGTTCGGGCTGCGGCAGGCATGAAGCCAAACGGGAGTGGGCTGGCTGTGGGAGGCCGCTCGGCGGAAAAGACGTCCGCGAACAACTATTTCTTCAACAATCGCCTAGAGGCTGTTCAGGGGCGGGGAGCTATTTTCCTGAGGCAGCATTCCAGTGGAAACTACTTCGCAGAGAGCGTGGTGCAGCAGAGCGAAACGCCCCTTTTCAATCTGAGCACCAAGCCGGAGTCCGAGCGTTTCCAGCCGCAGGCTGGCTTTCACAGTGCTGGTGCGGAGAAGTGAGCACCGGGCCCGATGCGGGTGAAGTTGTCGGTGTGGTCTGGGAAGCGACGGTGCTTTTCAGGAGAGCTGCATGATGAGCATGATGAGAAAAACGGCGATCCCTCTCCGAGTGGTCCTTACCGCCTGGTGTGCTCTTTCGGTCGGTGCCGCTGCGGCTGTGGAGCCTGCAGTTGAGAGGCCAGCACGGGCACTGAAGATTGACCTGAAGATTGATCGCAGTGCCGAGTTTCCACCGCCACAAACGCACTACATGGGCCGTGAGATCGCTCAGACGATGCACTACACCGGTGCACCATGGCTTGTCCGTGAGAGCCGTCAGCGAGAGGAAGACTGCCGGATGCTGCTGGAGGCCCTCGCACTCAAGCCGGGTCAGACAGTCTGTGACCTGGGCTGTGGCAACGGGTTTTACACCCTGGAGGTGGCCCGGCAGGTTGGCCCGGAAGGGACGGTGTATGCCGTCGACATTCAGCCTG
>JBDQOY010000099.1:0-6374 GCA_040260935.1 Pirellulales bacterium | reverse complement strand
CTCGAAGGGCATTGAAGCCCTGCTCGCCAAAAACAAAGTCACTCGCGTCAAGGGAACCGGGCGGCTTGCCGGCAGCGGACGGGTCGCGGTGACTGCGGTAGATGGTACCGTCAGCGAGTTGACGGCTCAGCGAATCATTCTCGCGGTGGGCAGTCACAGCGTGGTTTTGCCCGGTATCGAAGTTGATGGCGACCGGGTCGGCACCAGCACCGAAGCCCTCGCGTATCCCGAAGTACCCGGACATCTGGTCGTGATTGGTGGGGGATACATCGGCCTAGAACTCGGCAGTGTCTGGCGGCGACTCGGAGCCCGGGTCACGGTGCTTGAATATTTTGACCGCATTCTCACCGGCATCGATGCAGAGATTGCGAAGGAGGCCCTGGGCCTGTTTAAGAAGCAGGGGCTCAACATTCAGTTGGGTGTGAAGGTGACATCGGCGCGGGCTGAGGCTGGGGACTGTGTCGTTGAGTGCGAGGGCCGCGAGCCGATCCACTGCGACAGGGTGCTGGCAGCGACGGGAAGGAAGCCTGCGACGGCCGATCTTGGGTTGGAGACTGTTGGTTTGTCGACCGATGAGCGGGGGTGGATTACGGTCGACGCCCAGTTCCGGACGGCGGCACCTGGCATCTATGCCATCGGCGATTGTATTCCCGGTCCGATGCTGGCCCACAAGGCAGAAGAAGATGGTGTCGCCTGCGTCGAGGCGATGCAATCGGGCTGGTGCCATGTGGATTACGGGCTGGTGCCGGCAGTGGTCTTCACCCACCCAGAGATTGCCGCAGTGGGGCGGACAGAGGAGCAGTTGCAGGCCGAGGGGATCGCCTTCAAAAAGGGTGTGTTTCCGTATCGAGCCAATGGCCGGGCCCGCACCATCAACGACACCACCGGCAAGGTCAAACTGCTTGCCGATGCCGCTACGGACCGTGTGCTGGGCATTCATGTGATTGGACCAGCGGCCGGCGATTTGATTGGCGAGGCGGCTGCGGCCATGACCTTTGGGGCGACCGCTGAAGACATCGCCCGGGTCTGTCATGCCCACCCCACCCTGCCAGAGGTCCTCAAAGAAGCCGCTCTGGCGGCTGACGGCCGGGCGATTCATGCCTGATGGATTGGTGGAGCACTGGGAGTGCTCCGGGCGTGGTAGAATCGACAGACCGCAGCGACACGCGCCCGTAGCTCAGCTGGATAGAGCAGCGGACTTCTAATCCGCAGGTCACAGGTTCGAATCCTGTCGGGCGTACTTATCGTCATGAAGGTCGTCAGAGTCTGGTTCGCTGGGCTTCATCTCTCGCCTCTCCGCTCCATTGCCGTGAGCAAGCCTTGACGACATGATCTGCCCGCAAAGCAAATAAATTATTGATTTTTTGTAACGCACCGCTTAGGTGTCGAACCACGTTACGTACACAACAGAGCCTGTGGCAGTTGCGTCGATGCCGACATTCATGAATCGAGCGTTTGGAAGAGCAGTCTGTCCACCGAACAGATTGCGTCCTTCAACATCCCACCAGGGAATGTCCTTGGCAGGAGAGAGCTTTATTCCATCATGGAATAGGGAAACATCCACGATATCAGTCTGGAATATTTGGGCGGGGTCCGTGGCCTCACACGAGAACTTCAACCACTTTTGATCATCGATTCCGGACCCAAGCAATTTCATCCCGTGAGCCTGAAATACCAGGTTGTTTTGCAGATACATCTCTGCACGGCAACGGGCAAGCTGTGCTTGTGTCGGTTGCGTTGTTGTCACATCGGTTCCGAGGAAGTCGGTACATCCAGTCAGCATGGCGAGACACGAGATAGCGATGCAGTTCTTCATGTTTGATTTGCTGGTAGATTTTTGTGATGAGTGCTTGTGGCCTACGTTGATGCGGAAAGGCAAGGCCGGATGTCTTGCCTCGTCGTGCTGAGTGTTTTCGTCCTATGCCGCTTCATCCAGCGTGTTGATAGGGTTGCCATGATGGCAATGGGAGGAACGAAAGCGATGAGGGGGCCCATGCCTCAAGCGGCAGGACGTAGGTGTGCGGCGGGCTTTGGAACTCAAGTATTTCACCTGCCTCACTGAGGTGGGCATCTGGCCTGAAGACACTCTCATTGTCGTTTGCGTCGGGCGTTGTGGTTCCCTTCAGCAATGCTGCCACCCAGTCCGTCTCTGCTCCGTTAAGATAAACCCGAGCCCGCGTTCCCGCGATGGGAATTAATCGGTGTTCGTTGGAAGTCAGGTCATCTCCCCTCGGTGACCTTTCCGTACGTATAGAGTGCTGAATTTCTGGAAAAGCTGCCGGCGGAAAAACGAAGATGACTGCCATGACGCCAACGGCCATTTCTCGGTGGCTCTGCCGTGAGGTTGAGTCACTCCATTTTTCGGCGCCGACTGCCTGTGTCTACAACCCGCTGGTCTACGCCAGGAAACCGCACGAGGCGTATCTCAAACAGTATGCGACGCAGGGAGTTGCTGCCCTGCTGCTCGGAATGAACCCGGGGCCGTGGGGGATGGCTCAAACCGGCGTGCCGTTTGGTGAAGTCAGTCTGGTCCGTGACTTTCTCGGGATTGAAGCGGCGGTTGGGCAGCCAGCGGTCAGTCATCCCAAGCGGCCAATTGAAGGGTTTGGGTGTACCCGGAGCGAGGTCAGTGGACGGCGGCTCTGGGGCTGGGCCCGCGATCGGTATCTGACTGCGGCGAACTTCAGCCAGCATTTCTTTGTCGCCAACTACTGCCCGCTGGTGTTCATGGAGGAGTCGGGCCGCAATCGCACGCCGGATAAGTTGCCAAGCGAGGAACGCGACAGGCTTTTTGAGGCCTGCGACGAAGCCCTGCGCCGGCTCGTTGCCTGGTGTCAGCCCGCCCGTGTCATTGGCGTTGGTGGGTTTGCCACAGGGCGGGCCCGGGCCGCCCTGCAGGAGCAGCCGATCCCAGTCGGCACCATCTTGCATCCGAGCCCGGCCAGTCCGGCGGCCAATCGAGGCTGGCAGGAGCAGGCGGAGCAGCAACTGCAGGCCCAGGGAATCTGCCTACCCGTCTGAGTCGGGCAATTGGGGCCGGCTGCTATGCTCACGGAGGTGGCGAGCGGACACGTCCTTCTAGGCTGGAACCATGACAGAGCAGACGCCAGACCAGCGTGACCGGGTGGCGGCCCTTGAGCAACTGCTGGAAATTGCCCGCCAACTTGGTGCGACGACTGACCTGGGTGCCCTGCTTGCTGCCATTGTCGATGCCGCAACCGGCCTGCTTGGGTGCGAGCGGGCGACAGTCTTTCTGTATGACCCTGATGCGCATGAACTCTCCAGCCGGATTGCGACCGGCATTGAAGGCTCGGCCATCTCAGAGATACGGTTTCCGGTCAACAAGGGAATCGCCGGTGAGGTGGCCCGGACCGGCGACTCGATCAACCTGCCAGATGCCTACGCCGATCGCCGATTCAATCCGGAATTCGACAAAGCCAGTGGCTTTCGCACGCGGAGCATGCTCGCCATTCCGCTGACCGATCATGATGGTGCAGTTGTCGGTGTGCTTCAGGCGCTGAACAAGCGAGCCGGGCCGTTTGGTGTAGGCGACGAGGAGATTGCCCAGTTTCTTGGCAGCCAGGCGGGGGTTGCCATCCAGCGGCAGCAACTCCTTGAACACTATGCCGAGAAGCAGAAAATTCAACGCGATCTCAGCATGGCTAGTGCAATCCAGCAGGGCCTGTTGCCCCGCACAAATCCCCAGTTTCCGGGTTTTGACATCGCCGGATGGAATTGCCCCGCCGATGAAACGGGGGGTGACTTTTTCGACTTCCTCGAACTCGCCGACGGAACCCTGGCGGTACTCATCGCCGATGTCACCGGCCACGGGATTGGTCCAGCGCTGATCATGACGGAGGCCCGGGCCCTCTGCCGAGCCGCCTTGCTGGGAGGCGTCGGCTTGGAACGGGCGGTCGCCGACGTCCAACAGTTGTTGTCCCTCGATGTTCCCGAGGGCCGGTTTGTCACCGCCTTTTTTGGGCTGTTGACCATGTCCGGTGGCCTGGAGTTTCTCAGTGCCGGACAGGGGCCGGTGCTCTTCTATGATGCCTCGGCCGATCGATTCGAAGAGTTGCCAACGCACGGCCTGCCCCTGGGGCTGATGCCGGAGATTCCCTTCGAAGCTTCGGAACGGCGGCTGCTTGCACCGGGGGATATGCTCGTGCTCCTGACTGATGGTTTTTATGAGTGCGAGCGGCCCGACGGGCAACTGTTTGGAAAGGAGCGGGTGGAGGAGACCATCCGTCAACGTCGGGCCGAGCCTGCAGGTGAGATCGTCAAGGCATTGGCCAATGCTGCGGCAGCCTTTGCCGAGGGAGGCGCCCAAGCGGATGACCTGACGGCAGTGATCGTCGTCCGGACTGAGACCTAAAGATGGCTGACTGTAAGGAGATGACGTTGCGAACTCAATCGACTGTCTTGTCCTGCGGTTTGGCCCTTGTGGCTGCCCACGTCATGCTGGCCATGCTGGCCATGGCGGCGGAACCGGGCCGCTCAGCCAACAGGCAGGCTCCGGCAGCAGCCACCGACGAGGATTCCTCGGCCCGTGGTCTTCCGGACCTGCTGCCCGGGGTGCTCTCGCTCGATGAGGCCATCACCGCCGACATGCTGGCAACGCTCGCTGGCCGGGTTGGCTGGCAGCGGCTCTCCGCCGACTCACAGATGGCCCCGGTCCGCGTCACTGTGACACCAGTTGAGGCCGCTGGTCGACGCGTTGGCCATCAGGTGCAGGCAGCCTTCGTGATCAGAACGCCGCTGGGGACGTTTCAGAATGATGCCCTGGCCGCAGAGACACTTGGCCTGCAGGCGGATGCGGCTGGATGGATGGCTCGGCCGCTCACGACGGATGAGTGCAAGCAGGCTGGTCTTGGGACAGCCAACGCAAACACCTCCTTCGCTGTGCTGAACCTGACGCTACTCAATCGGGTGGGCCTCCAGGGTGTTGTGCGGGCAGAACGCCGGGATGGCGAGTCCGGCTTTGAACTCACCTGGGTATTTGATCACCGGTTTGACCGGTTCCCCAGCCTACGGGCCAGCAGCCAGCGGCGGACGGCCAACGCCCTAGGCGAAACCGTCAGGGAAGATCCCCAGCCCTATGCCGGTGCGGCCGGAGTTGTGGTGGTGCGAGAGGTGAGGGGCATGGCAGCCGAACCGGAAGAGTCATTGCTGGTGGTGGAGTCGCGGCTGGCCTTCGCTGAGCCGGCGGCCTGGTTTGGCGGCAGCAATCTGCTCCGTGCCAAGATTCCCCTGCTGATTCAGGAAGGCGTTCGCACCCTCCGCCGGCGGCTGGCAACAGTGCCAGCTTCGGCTGCAGCAGGTGACGCAGATCGTTAGCCACCTGCTGTTGCGGCGAGGCTGGTCTCTGGCTGCCAGCAGTAGAGGAACGTCGGCAACTGGCTGCGGTCCAGGCCGGGGATGTTGAGGGGCAGGAGGGCTGATTGCAGGGGGACGTTCGGAGTAACGTCAAACGGCGTATAGGCGCGGTCGTTGTCGCGACGCAGCATCACCACGGTAGCCTCGGCTTCAGTATCGGCACATCCGAGTTGGGTCGCCTCGGCAATCGCATCATCGAGATAGCCCAGCCGATCAACCAGGCCGGCTGCCAAGGCTTCTTCACCGGCGACAACGCGGCCATCAAAGAGTGAGTCAGCGGAGACGAGGTGGGGGCGGCCCCCACGAATCTGCTCCCGCAAACGCTGATGAAACCGGTTGGCCAGCCCTTCCAGCATCACAAATTCGTCGGGCTCCATTGGACGGGTCGGTGAGGCCGCATCAATTTTGTCACCGGCCTTGATCGGCCGGGCAATTACATTGAACTGCGCCATGGTCTCTTGCAGGTTGTAACTGTTGAGAATCACGCCAAGTCCACCGACCAGGGTGGTCGGATGGGCGATGATTCGGTCTGCTGTGGAGGCCAGCAGATATCCGCCTCCCGCCCCAACATCCATCAGGCAGGCAATAATCGGAATGTTCCGCCGCCGGCGAAAATCAATGAGGTCACGGTTCATGATGTCGGAGGCGGTGACGCCTCCGCCGGGGCTGTTGATCCGCAGCACAACGCCACGAACCGACGGGTCGGCCTCAATCGTGGCGAGTTTTTCGCGGAAGAGGGCGACCGGGTTTTCCCCCATCGACCCGAGGCCGCCCATGTTCCGGTTGAGCAACAGCCCGTCGATGTCGACAATAGCGATGGTGTTGCTGGCACCTTCCCGGACCACGACCCGGGCAAGCCGTGAGGCACGATTGTCGGTCTTCAACGAGGTTGTGATCGACCCGTCCATGCCGAGATCGCCGGACATGTTCATCGCGCCGTTCATCGCCATGTCGCCGGTCATGCCCATGGTGCCCTGCATCAGCACCCGCATCGGATTGTG
>JBDQOY010000098.1:0-5193 GCA_040260935.1 Pirellulales bacterium | reverse complement strand
CGCCAAGCGTCACCCCCTTCTGCAAATCGGCAAAGACCGGGTCCGTCTTGCCACCAATGGCGACAATCTCATCGCCCGTTCGCAGGCCCGCCCGCCAGGCAGCACCCCCGGGACGAACACTCGACACCTCACAGGTGAGTTCCTCCACCCCCAGACTGAAGGCCCAGGCGGCCAGCAGCACCGCAAAGATGACGTTCATGATCACACCGGCGGAAATGATCGCCATCCGCTCCGGCACGCTCTGGGCCGGATAGCTGCGGGGATCCCAGGCCGGGTGCGGGTCAGCCGTCGGCTCCGGGGGCAAATCACCCGACTCAATCACCTCGCGGGCCCGCTGGGCTTCGCGGGCGGCCGCGGCCGGATTGTCATCCTGACCAAGCATCTTCACGTAGCCGCCCAGCGGCAGAATGCCGATGCCGTACTCGGTCTCTCCCCACGTGAAATGGGCCAGCTTCAGCCCACCAATATCAAAGCCAATATAAAACTTCTCGCACTTTACCCCGCAGGCTTTCGCCACCAGGAAGTGGCCGAGTTCGTGCACAAAAATCACGAACCCCAACCCGATCGCCACCTGCAGGATCACCAGCCAACTGGCCGGCTCAAGAATCCAAAGGCCCAGCAGGTCTCCAGCTGCCAAGGGTGCCGTCGCTCGCATCAACACATCCACGTTCTGACTTCCTTTCTGGCCCAGGCATCAAGCCTGAGAATATCTTCCAAGGTTGGCTCCTGCTCGAACGGATGCTCTGTCACCGCCCGCTCACAGAGCGCCGCAATCTGAGGAAACGGAAGGCGGCCAGCAAGAAAAGCCTGAACAGCTTCCTCGTTGGCTGCATTGAGCACAGCTCCTGATGTGCCCCCGCGGGCGGCGGCCTCATGGCCCAGCCGAACCGCCGGAAACCGTTCAAGATCAGGGGGCTCAAACTCAAGCTGATGCGCCGCACCGAAGTCGAACCGCCGCGCCGGACCGGCGTACCGCTCCGGATACGCAAGGGCATACTGAATCGGCAGCTTCATGTCGGGTGGGCCGAGCTGGGCAATCACCGAGCCGTCGACATACTCCACCAGCGAATGCACGATCGACTGCGGGTGGACCACCACGTCAAGTTGTTCTGCCGGCAGATCGAAGAGCCAGCGGGCCTCGATCAACTCCAAGGCCTTGGTCATCATCGTGGCCGAGTCGATGGTGATCTTTGGGCCCATTGACCAGGTCGGATGGTTGAGCGCCTCGGCAGGGGTGACCGTCGCCAGGCGATCCTGGCTCCAAGTTCGAAAGGGGCCACCACTGGCCGTGAGGACCACCCGCTGCACTTCCCGCTGATGGCCGCTCCGCAGGGCCTGATGGATCGCCGAATGTTCGCTATCGACCGGAAGGATGCTGCCACCGGTCTGGGCGGCCCGTTGTATCACCAGGGGTCCGGCCATCACCAGGGTTTCTTTGTTGGCCAGGGCAACTGTCTTCCCGGCGGCCACGGCAGCCCAGGTGCTCTGCAGCCCAGCTGCCCCGACGATTGCCGACACCACCCGATCAACCTCGGGAGCGGCCACCAGTTCGGCCAGCCGTTCCGGACCGACTGCCAGTTCTGTTCCCGCAGGTAGCGCCCCGGCCCCGATCGTCGCCGCAGCGGCCGAGTCGGTCACCACCAGCCATCGGGGCCGATGCAGTCGAGCCTGTTCCAGCAGCGGGCCAATGCTCCGGTGACCGCAGAGCAGCCAGGCGACGAAGCGGCCCCCAGAGGCTGCGATCACCTCCAGCGTGCTACAGCCGATGCTGCCGGTCGATCCGAGCACGGCCACCTGCTGTGGACGTGTCTGGCTGGCACCTGCCGGGCTGCTGGCAGCCTGCGGATGAGTCTGCCCAGCAGAACTGCCCACTCCGGCCGACGAGGCGACAGGTGCCGACCCCGAGGGGGCCGGTGCCGCAGTACGGTCGGATGCCATCATGAAGACGTCAATCGGGGTGGGAGGGGACCCAGCGGACTGCCTGCCTGCAGACCTTCCCAAATAGTTTACGCGGCACGGCGATCGGACGCTATCTGAGCCGTTTGTCGCAGCCCTCTCTGCTGCCTACGATGGAAAGATAGGAATCTTTCGGAATTCACCCCGCAGCGACCCCTCCATGACGCACCAGCCCAAAGACCGAGATCTAGGAAAACGTGGCAACGACCGCAAGCAAGCCTTCGGAGGATCAAACCTGATCTGGTCGCTGATTGCCGTGGCGGTCGCTGGACTCTTCGCCGCTAGCCTGTTCGGGAGCGGGCAGGAGGTGGCCCTGAGTTACACCGATCTGGAACGCCTGATTCGGGTGGCCGGCGAGCAAGAGGATCAGGCCGCTCCACCAAAATTTGTCGAAGTTGTGACCGGTCGGACTGCCAAGGGCACACCGAGGGTCTCCCGGTTCTGTTCGATCGATGAGGTCGTCATCGGTGCCTTCGAGGTGACCGGCACGCTCCGCAATGTGCCGCTGCCGGGTGGGGATGGCAAGGGAGGCCTGCGGCCGATCGACGACGGCCGGCTGACGGCTGGGGGCAGCCAACCGGGTGACAAACTCCGGTTTCGCACTGCCAAACTGCCGAGTGAAAACTCAGAAGGCCACCTCTCGAAACTGCTCGACGAGAACAATGTTGCCTACCGCTATGAAGATCCGCCGAGCCCCTGGCGGAACTGGATGCCGATGCTGGTGCTGACCGGGCTGTTCGGCCTCGCCTTCTTCCTGATGATTCGCCGGATCGGCGGGGCTGGCAGCCCGATGGCCTTCGGCCGCAGCCGCGGCAAGATGTACGCCCAGGAAGACCTCGGCATCACCTTTGATGACGTCGCCGGCATCGATGAAGCCGTTGAGGAACTGCGGGAAGTGGTCGAGTTTCTCCGCAGTCCGGAAAAGTATCAGGTGCTCGGTGGCCACATCCCCAAGGGGGTGCTCCTGGTCGGCCCCCCCGGCACCGGCAAGACCCTGCTAGCCAAGGCGATTGCCGGCGAAGCAGGCGTGCCCTTCTTTGGGCTCTCCGGCAGTGACTTCGTCGAAATGTTCGTCGGCGTTGGCGCAGCCCGGGTGCGGGATATGTTTCAGCAGGCTACCCAAAAAAGCCCCTGCATCATCTTCATCGATGAGCTCGATGCCCTCGGCAAAACCCGGGGCTCCAGTGTTGTCGGTGGCCACGATGAGCGGGAGCAGACCCTCAACGCCTTGCTTGTCGAGATGGATGGGTTTGGAAGCAACTCCGGCGTCATTGTGATGGCTGCCACGAATCGCCCGGAAACACTCGACCCGGCCCTGCTGCGACCTGGCCGCTTTGATCGCCATGTTCTGGTCGATCGCCCAGACGTCCGTGGCCGTGAGGCGATTCTGCGGGTGCATATGCTCAACGTCAAACTCGACCCCCGGGTCAACATTGAGCAGGTGGCCCGCATCACCTCAGGCTTCTGCGGAGCCGATCTGGCGAATCTCGTCAACGAGGCTGCCCTGCTTGCTGCCCGGAACAACAAGCCGTCGGTCGGCATGGACGAGTTCAACGAGGCGGTTGAACGGGTGACAGCCGGGCTTGAAAAGAAGAAGCGGGTCATCCACGAGGATGAAAAGAAACGGGTCGCCTACCACGAAGCGGCCCATGCGTTGGTGGCCTACTCGCTGCCCAACACCGACCCGATTCACAAGGTCTCGATCATTCCCCGGGGGCTGGCGGCACTTGGCTACACCATGCAACGCCCCGAGGACGACCGCTACCTGCTCACCCAGAGTGAACTCGAGAGCCGCATCCAGGTGCTGCTGGCAGGCACGATCGCGGAAGAACTTGTCTACGCTGATGTCTCCACTGGAGCCCAGAATGATCTTGAACGGGCCAGTGAAATTGCCCGCTCGATGGTGATGGACTACGGGATGAGCCGGCTCGGTCGGGTCAACTACCGCGAGAGCCAGCGGTCTCCCTTCCTCACCGGAGGCGGTGCCGACCTCGGCGCTGCCCGCAGTCACAGTGAGGAAACAGCCCGGGAAATCGACGAGGAGGTCAAGCGGATCATTGATCTGTCGATCGACCAAGTGCGGCAGATTCTGGAAACGCGACGGGCATCCCTCGAGGCGATCACCGCCCGGCTGATTGAGGCGGAAGTGATGGATGGCACCGACCTGCGGGACATCGTCGAAACCACTAGCGGCAAACCTCAACTCGTGCCGGGAACCGCCACCGAACGCCGGAGCGGCGGACCGAAGCCCAGCGCCGAGCCTTCGGCCAGCGCCGAGCCTTCGGCCAGGCCCGATGCTGACGCCGCCGCCGACGCCGCTGGCCAGTCGTGATACGACCGTCACAACCACTTTGTTTCGCCCGGTCGGCAGGCCTGCTTGAGCCAGCGGCCATAACCTGCCGATCCTCTTCCAGGAAGCCGGCGAAGCGGTCCGGTCTCGAGCCCCGTCAGCCCCCTGTGAGGATGTCAGGCAGCACCATGTGGAAGAGTCTTTTTCTGGCGGTTGGAATTTTTGCCGTGGTCGTCGGCATTGAACTGCTCTTCATCGACTCCGCTGTGGTCGTCCCGCTGGCCGGCGGTGGCGGACGCACCATGGCAGCGCCCGAATGGGCACCCTGGCTTCTGATTTCTGTCGGCGCCATCACTGTTCTCAACCTCTGCACCTTGCCTCGCGGGCTGATCAGGGAATGAGCCCGAGGAATGAGCCCGAGGCTCCCTGATCGCCAGCCCGCTCCCCTGGCTGGCATGCCATGATCACCACCTCTACCCGCCCGACGCACGACACCGTTTTATTTGACGGACAGTGTCGGTTCTGCCGAGGGCAGGTGGCCCTGCTTCGTCGGCTCGACCTGGGCAGACGACTGGAGTTCCTTTCCCTGCATGACCCTCGGGTGGCAGAAGATTTCCCCGAGATTCCTCCCGAACAACTCCAACAGCAGATGTTTGTGGTCGATCGCCAGGGGCAGGCCCGCGGCGGCGCCGTAGCGGTTCGCTACCTGTCCCGGCGGCTTCCGCTGCTGTGGCCGCTCGCTCTGCTCCTCCACATCCCTGGCTCCCTTCCACTCTGGCAGGCGGCCTACGCCTTCGTGGCCAAACGCCGGATGCTGCTGGAGGCCCTCGCACTCAAGCCGGGTCAGACAGTCTGTGACCTGGGCTGTGGCAACGGGTTTTACACCCTGGAGGTGGCCCGGCAGGTTGGCCCGGAAGGGACGGTGTATGCCGTCGACATTCAGCCTG
>JBDQOY010000097.1:0-3713 GCA_040260935.1 Pirellulales bacterium | reverse complement strand
GACGCTCGGCTGGGATGCCAAGTCGGTGATTCTCGGGCTGCTCGAGGCCGGGCAGTGGCACTTCTACCGCCTGCCCAAGGGAAGCCACAGCTACGACGGCTCCCATGGCTGGAACACCGAGTGGCCACGAATCCGCGAGATCGGCGAGACCGACCTGCTGGCGACGATGCACGGCACGTTCTGGCGGTTTCCGGCCAGCTTCAGCCGTCACGCCTCCGGTGGCATCGAGCCCCGGTCGAACTATCTGAAGGTCGTGGGCGACTTCTGTCGCTGGCAGGATCAAGTCGTCTTGGGCTGTGATGATTCGGCCAAGTCAGAATTCATGAACACCCGGCCATTCAAGGCTAGGCATGCTGGGCCTCGCCAGTCGAATTCAAATCTCTGGTTCATTGAGCCGGCGCGACTCGATCGGCTCGGGCCAGCTCTCGGCCGCGGCTCGGTCTGGCTGCGGGAGGATCTGGCGGCGGGAGCGGTGAGTGAACCGTTTCTCTTCTCGGGGTATGACCACCGGCAGCTGGCGATTACCCACACGTCGGCAGATCCCGTGACCTTCGTGCTTGAGGTCGATCGCACTGGCACTGACACCTGGGCAACGCTCGAGGAGATGACCGTGCCAGCGGCGGGCACCGTCTTTCGACATTTTTCAGCCACTGAATCCGCAGCCTGGATTCGGCTGCGAGCGGTCGAGGCGGCTCAGCAGGTGACGGCTCACTTTCACTACCGCGATCAGGAGCAGCGGACGCCAGCCAATGGCAGCCTTTTCGCTGGCATTGCGGCAGCTGCCGATCAGCCTCAGCGGTTGGGTCTGATGCGAAGTCTCTCAGCTGAAACCCTGGGCTTGGTAGCGGCAACCACAAGCGATGGCAGTGATGCCACGTACTATGAGCTGAATCAGTCCCTCAAACTGGTGCCGGCCGATGATCCGGCCGCCGCGACTCGGCTGGTCAACGATGTGGCTCAGCCAGCAGACAGCTACACCGTCGATGATGCTTCGGTGGTATTCGTCGAGGATGGCCGACGCTACCGGCTACCGATCGGGGCGGACAATGCCGTTGATCCAATCAACTATACAAGAGCTCGTGTCTGCCGAGAAGTCGCCACCGAGCGAGACCTGCTGAACGTCGCTGGCACTTTCCATGAACTGCCGGCCCGGAATGCCGGCGGGGTCGCCAAGTTGCGGCCGATTGCGACCCACAACCTTGCCCTGCATGACTTTTGTTCCCACAACGGCTTGCTGCTGCTCAGCGGCCTCGATGCTGACACCGTGAGCGACCGCATCATTCGCAGTGCCGACGGCAAGGCAGCCGTCTGGGCCGGCGTGGTCGATGATCTCTGGCAGCTCGGCAAGCCGCGGGGGAAGGGTGGCCCCTGGCGGCAGACTGCGGTGCAGGCGGGCGTTCCTTCCGACCCCTACCTGATGACCGGCTATGACCGGAAGCAGGTGACCCTGTCGGCGGACACCACAACCGAGATCACGCTTGAGGTCGATCTCGATGGAACAGGGCTCTGGGTTCCCTATCGATCATTCACTGTCCCGGCTGGCGAGACGGTTCAGCACACTTTCCCTGACGGCTTCAGTGCCTATTGGGTTCGTGGCGTTAGTTCAGTCGACACGCAGGCATCAGTCATCTTTGAGTACGATTGATGAAGCTAATGATCAGTTTTTGGTGGAAGGACGTTCGGAATCAAGCAGGCCAGGCCGGTTACTGTCAAGCGAAAGAACGCCAGGATGGCTCGACCGCTGGAGACCAGATTCTGAATGATCGCGGCAAACCGGAGCCACCCCACGGATGACGAGCCTGCAGACTGGGCTGTCGACTGGACGCGGTGCCGTGCCGGCGGAATTGAACGCGGCCCGCCCTCTTGCCAGTCGTTGAGCCTTAAGTGGCGTCCTCGACTTCTTGTAGTTCGCCCCTAACGAATAACGCCAATTCGGCCGTCAGTCCTGGTCCAAAGGCCATTGCCACACAGGTCTCACTTGTTGCGGAACTGGGACCGTCCTGCCAGCCCTCGACGGCGAAGAGTAGCTCCAGGATGAAGAGGATCGTGCTGCTCGACATGTTGCCATGCTCGGCGAGTATCCGTCGGGAGGCAGCAAGTCGAGTGGGAGCAAGGCTGAGGGCAGTTTCAACTGCTGTGAGTACTCGGGGGCCTCCCGGGTGAACTGCCCAGTGTGCGACGTTGGATTGGAGGAGACCGTGTCGTGCCAGCAGTTTGTCGATTAGGCCCGGCAACGGCCCAGCGATGCTACCAGGCACTTCTGCTGATAGCGTCATCTCGAAGCCGTGGTCGCCGATGGTCCAGCCCATCTGGTCGGCGGTGTGTGGCAGGACTGCCGAAGTCTGATCGATCAACCGCCAGGTTCTGCCGGTATTGGTGTCTTCTGACCGGCCCACGACGGCGGCAGCGCCATCAGCGAAGATGCTGTTGGCGACGATCGAATCAGCCGTGGCACCATATTGAAAGTGCAGACTGCAGAGTTCAACGCAGACCACCAGCACGACCGCGTCTGGTCTTGTCCTGGCAAATGCGCCAGCAGCACGCAAGGCGTTGAAGGCGCCGTGACAGCCCATGAACCCGATATGGGTGCGGGCGACGTCAGCTGGTAGATTGAGCGCACGACAGAGTTCGAGATCGACCCCGGGCGTGGCGAAACCGGTGCATGAGCAAGTGACCAGATGAGTGACCTGCGTGGCAGCAATGTCAGATTGGTCGAGGGCCCGTTTCGCTGCGGTGATTGCCAGTGGACCAGCAGTCGCCGCGTAGCGGGCCACACGCTCGGCTGTTGTCGGTCCGGCGTCGGCCGCGTGACATGCTGGTGGGAAAAATGTCTGCGCAAAAGGTTCGGTACCAGGCTCTTCCAGTAAAACTGAACCGCGTTTATCGATTTGGGTCTGGCGGTAGATGGCCGACAGCGTGCGCGGGCGGGTTCCCGCTGGGCCCGCCAGGGTGCTAGCCAGCACTGCGGCATCTTGTTGCGAAATGCCGTGTTGTGGGGTTGCCGAACCGATGCCGAGAATTGCGAGTGTCATGAGACCAGTGTTGCAGATTGTGCGAGTAGCGTTGATTGATGTCGCAGAGTTGTTTGTTTTCAGTCGTGGATACGCCCATGACTTGAAGTCTGCAGGCCTAGTGGTGGATGGCGGCGTGACCAAGTGAGGGCCGCATCGAGTTTCCTGTGCAGCAGTACGCCACACAGTTAGCTGCTGCCGGAAACCAGTTTGCGGCTCGAATTGCTGTGGCTACCAGGAGTGGACTGCGGACTGCAACCGCCACAAGGTGGCAACGACGGTGCCGCTGGCGAAGTCCTCGCCGGTGCTGCTGACGGTAGCGGACGGCCGCCTTCCGAGGCGGCCGCAACTGACCAGCAGAAAAAAGAACCGAATCGGCCAAACGGCGGGCCGCGTGCAGTGCCCAGCCAATGCCTTCACCCGTGAACGGCTCGACGTAACCGGTCGCGTCTCCTACGCGGTAGATCCGCTCACTGACAGGATCGACCACTGACGTTTGATGGGTAAGTGGCGGCGTCGCTCGGATGATGGCGGTTGCGACTGCCTTTCGATCAACTAGTTCAGGCCCGGTACCACTCGCCTCCTTTAGCAGATCGGCGACTGCAATCGCAGGAGTTTTCGCAACTGCAACGCTGGCCGGGCTCACTGCTGCAGCGAGATCAATCAAGCCGTTCTCCAAACGCACCAGCCCGCAGTAGCCTG